>JAAHGL010000063.1 GCA_010692635.1 Symploca sp. SIO2C1
GGCTTCAAACAGGTTCTCGCTCATTGTCCCCTGCTTGCTGGGTCAGCCTTAGTGCATGAGGGAATGCACT
The DNA here is from genome assembly GCA_010692635.1 of Symploca sp. SIO2C1. GTDB lineage: Bacteria > Cyanobacteriota > Cyanobacteriia > Cyanobacteriales > Coleofasciculaceae > Caldora. The sequence continues at coordinate 71 of JAAHGL010000063.1, forward strand.
ATCTCTTGGTAGTTTTCGCTCTCCTTGAGCATTACCTTTGTACGCTTCGTAGCGCACCTACTCCACCTTGAGGTGTACCAGAAGTGGTTTCTTGGAACCCGTTATCTATTACCCCGCATTTGAGCCATTGTTTAATTATTCCTCGGAAGTGCGGACATTCCATATCGAAAAGTAGAGCTTTATGATTAATTTTATCGAAGCACTTTTCAATATCGGCGTCTAGTACCCATTTTGCCTTGTATCTGACATTGTTAAATATCGCTTCAATTGCATCATGAGCACATCTGCCTGGTCTAAATCCATAACTGTTTTCCTCGAATTGAGGTTCCCAGTATGGTTCTAAACCTAACTTGATTAGTGCTTGCATTGCCCTATCTTTTAAGGTTGGAATACCTAAAGGACGTTTCTCACCATTGGGTTTTGGTATATACACCCTTCTTAGTGGTTTTGCTTTGTATCCTTTGATATTCAGTTCTCTACTTAGTGCCATTCTCTCTTTTAGAGTCAGGGATTTCTTCCCATCTACACCAGCAGTTTTCTTGCCCTGATTATCTTGGGTTACTTTACGTACTGCTAAGAGTTTCGCGTAGTACGACTTGACCAATAGTTTTTGGAGTTTGTGAGCCTTTGCTCTGTCACCGATTTCAACCGCTTTGTAAATCCTCTTTTGCAATTTGAAGACTTTCCTCTGAACCTTAGTCCAGTTGATTTGCTTCCACTCTGTCGTAGTCTTTAAACTCGCTTTTGGCATGATTGCTACTCGTTGGTTTACATTCTACTTGAACCGGAGAACGTCAGCATATCTTAACCGTTACAGTTAAGCCTTAGCTTCTTTCTCCATCTCACCCCGTCCAAGCCTTGCGCTTACACTTTTCACTACTCAGCTTTCGACCTTAGCCTGAGAGACTTGGTGGGTTAATTCGTTCCTCTGATGTGGGAGTTCCAGTTTTAGCTTCCTACTCTCTCCCAAGGTACTTTTAGAAGTCGGTGTGATTGAGTAGTTCACTCATCACTTTTCCCTGTGTCCGTTTTGGACGTGGCGTGTCAATCTAATTTCGCCACTTTCATCTCTTGAGAGTTCAATACATAGATTTACTTTACGTTAAGCATGACTGGTTGGCTAAAAGACTGTCTTGGGTAGTTAGATTCTCCCTTATCTCCATTACCCCGCGCTTTAATCCATAAGTTGTGTGCTTATAAACTAGCGGGATTGCCGTAACTCTTTCCCTTTCGGGATTGACTCCGAGTTTCCGTCCTACGGTACACATCAGAAGTTCAGGTTTATTACCTGGACACCTTTATTTACTGTCTAAACAGCTTTTGAGATATCAACGAATCGCACAAACCACGGATGAACGCAAAAATTCAATCAGCTCTGGGGCAATTTCCACCACCTCTTCATTCTCTGGAACCCCCAACTCTGTACGAGTACCAGAGGCAAGTTTACTTCCTTGCACAAAAACTCGTCCAAGGGAGTCAGTATAGAGTGTTGGGCACATACCGCTATCGCAAAGGCTTAAAAGAACTTTCAAGTTTTGTGATTGTTGAGACATGACGAACTCCTTTTGCTTTTCAATTGAACAATCAGCTTGGGGTGAGCTAGGGTTTTTTGCCAGAAAGACTCTGGTGTAGTGGACAGGGTGATAGAAAATCGCTTCAGACCAGAGGCATGAAGTCATAAATGAATATCTTTCGGTGATAGGATAACACAAAAGAAGCCAACAGAATCCACCGGATTCATAAAGAAGCATTTCAACATCACGCGCAACAGAGGGATACCATTATGAATGACCCGTTAAATTATGAGTTGGTGAGTCAACGAGACCGTATATCAATTGACGTGAGTGACATTCGAGAGCTTATTGAAAACTGCCGCTCCGATGTCGCATGGACAGAGCTTCCCCTCTCTGCCAAGCTCCGAGTACTGATTAAAGAACGGCTTGCCCAACTCGAAGCTGAAAACAAACAAGCACAAAAGGAGAGCAAGTCGTAGAATGTCTAGTTAGTGAGGCATTCATTATGATTGAGACAGCAATGGGGAGTAAAGACTAATTGCTACACTCTTTACTTCTTCTTGGTGGCTAAGACTTGCCACACAATAAACACAAGGAAGACCAAATAACCCAACACTGTTACCCAATCTTGCCAGTTTTCAGACATCATCCACCCATTTTTCATCCCTATGACTATTCGGTCAGCTTGAGGTGATGCACCACATTTTGTCAAGTTTCTCCACACTGCCGGAAAAATAAGCACTCGGTGAAAGAAAGACAGGAAAAGGCTAAGGAATACCTTAACCTTCAAACTTCTTACTGAAGAAGTTCCAAAACCTTTTCAATCACAACAGCACCTTGCTCCGCGTTCGCTGGAACAAACACCCGCCGCTTATACGACACTATCTCGGTAAAACAGCCAGCAGCCTTTAACTGGTTACAAAGCCCATCCGAGATATGAGTCCCAACAACCTCCAACCGATATTCTTTCATCACAAGGGAAACCTTGAGTGACAATCCACCAGACAACTGATACCGCTGCCGCTTCTCCATCACCTGATGGAAAATCTCGGCTGGTGTAAGCTTTACCTGCCGCAGTCCCAAAGACTCAGCAATGGCTGGCATAGCTTCTGGCTCAATCATCCGTCCCAACAACCGCTCTCCTGTATCAGTCTGAAGTCGAAATACTCGCATATTGTTGGAATCAAGCGAGTTCCAAATCGGCAGAAGCAATCCTGAGATCAGAAAGAAACGACTCGTAGAAAAAGGAGGTGCGTTTGCTACCTCCTCATCCCACAACCTCTGCCATTTACCCCGTGTGGCATTGCGCCATGAGCTATTATTGAACTCAGGAAGTGGCACTTTCACTCGCCCCGTAGGACGCACCAGTGCCACTCTCCGCACCACAGCCCCTTCAGTATTAACGGTGGATGAGGTAGACACTTTCACCGCAGCCCGCCCAGAGCGTTCATTTACCAGCAGTTCTCCTTGCTGTTCCCGACTGAGTGAAAGAGCTTTATCTACGGTAAGAATTTGGTTTCGCTCCAGCTTCTCAATTTCAATGCAGAGCGTCTCGCCCCCCGTGGGATGGGTGTAGACTGTTTCTCGGCTCACCACTGAAAACTTCTCAGCCCGAAGGGTTTCCACTCCAGTCTCATAGGTTCCAGCGGCTATCGCCCCCTCAACCTGGGCTTCGAGCAGCACCTCAAATACCTCAAACAGCTCATTTTGCATTCTTATCGGCAGTGCCAGAATACGGTTAAGGAACTGACGAATGCCAGGAAGGTTCTGTTTTAGATGCCCTTCTTCACGGGTGAGAGAAAGCCCTGTTGCAGCTTCAAACTGAGCTAGTGAACAGACTTTTACCTCTCCTCTATATAACAAGGCAAACAGTTGTCGCAATGCTGCCTCAGCATAGGCAGACTCTAAGTTATCCCGTGGATCAAACAACCCCTGTCCTCCGGTTTGCCTCTGCCCTCTGGTTAAAGCACCCAAAGCATCAAGCCTCCGCGCTATGGTTGAGATAAAGCGCCGCTCTCCTCTGACATCTGTAATTACTGGACGAAAGATGGGAGCCGAGGCTTGATTGGTTCGATGCGACCTTCCTAGTCCCTGGATAGCATTATCAGCCCTCCAGCCAGCTTCCAACAAGTAGTGAACCCTACGACGAGTGTTTTTGTAACACAGGTCTGCATGATAGCTTCTGCCAGTGCCTCCTGCATCGCTGAAGATGAGAATCTGCTTTTCCCCATCCATAAAGCTTTGTGCTTCATCAAGGCTGGCAGATGCGGGTCGTTTGCTCACAAACAACCGTCTGGTTTCTGGCTCACAGAGAATGCGCTGTGAGCGTCCCGTCACTTCAGCCACTCGCTCGTGTCCGAAGTGATGAATCAGTTGGTCAAGTGCTCCTGGAAGCGGTGGTAGACTAGCTAGCCTCTCAATGAGAGCATCCCTCTGAACCAATGCCTCTTGGCAAATAACAGGATTGCCCTCATCATCAAGCACCTGACGCGATAAGACATTACCATCTTCAGTCATATAGCCTTCGTAAAGGTATATGGGAAACGCATGAAGAAGGTAGTCCATCACATACTCCCGTGGGGTAATGTCGATGTTGATGTCGTGCCATTCTTCCACCGGAATCTCAGCCAACCGTCGCTTCATTAACTCCTCATTGGTGGAGACAATTTGGATTACAACGGCAAGCCCTTGTTGCAAGTCCTCCTCAATTGACCGGATGAGTGTGGGACACTTCATCGCAGTTATCAGGTGATTGAAGAACCGCTGCTTGTGCGACTCAAACATCGCTTTTGCAGCCATCTTTGCCTGACGGTTCAGCGTCTCATCGTTAAAAGCAACAATATGGCAGGCTTTTAGTGCCTCCTCCATGTGAGTATGAATCACCTGGAACGCTTGAGCGTAGGCATCATAGATACCTACTTGCTCAGGCGAAAGCGGAACTTCGAGTGCTTCATATTCTACCCCAGAGAAACTCAAGTTACGGGCAAAGTAAAGCCCAAGAGCTTTCAAGTCACGACAAACTACCTCCATTGCTGCCACGCCACCAGCTTCAATAGAGCTAATGAAGTCAGCACGACTTGGAAAGGGAAAATCCCCTGTTTGCCACAGTCCCAAACGAGTAGCATAAGCAAGATTGCTTACCTTGGTTGCTCCGGTGGCTGAAACGTACAGCACTCGTGCCTTGGGTAGAGCATTTTGTAACCGCAGTCCGGCAAGTCCTTGTTGTGAGGCTTTCTTCATGCCTCTCATCCCTGCCTCCGCCAGAGCATTTCCCATCGCGTGGGACTCATCGAAGGCGATTACCCCTTCAAAATCCCGTCCTAGCCAGTCTATGAGTTGCTGCAATCGGGATTTTTTCCTGGCTTTGAGCCTCGAAGCGTGGCGTAGGTGGTAAAGAGAATGCCTTGGCTTAAGACAATCTCTTCTCCTAACTTATAGCGAGAAAGTGAGAGAATATCAGTGTCTTTGCCACCAAGGGCTATCCAATCACGACGGGCATCTTCTATGAGCTTGTCAGACTTGGATATCCACAGGGCTTTGGTGCGTCCATTATTCCAATTATCAAGAATAACACCTGCTACTTGTCTTCCTTTTCCCGTACCTGTACCGTCACCCAGGAACCAGCCACGGCGAAACAGTACAGCATCGGGATTTTCGCTGCTTGTCACCTCCACTTTATCAAACGTCTCACTTACAAGATAAAAGCCTCTCAAAAGATGTGAGTGGGCTTCCCCTGCATAGATCACTGACTCTAACTGCACCTCTGATAACAGCCCTTTCTCTACTACAGAAGGAGGTAGAGTGGGCTGGTAGCTTACAGCGGGAGGTTTCACCGAAGATAGAGCTGCTGATTCGCAAAGCGTTGTGGGATGCGGTAATGCTCCGTGGATAGCTATGCGCTGTGGCTGGTACACTTCATAGAGGGTTTCCCCAAGGGGCTTGGCTTCCTCTTCCGCTTCTCTCAGGTCGTAGGTTACTGGAACTGGACGCTGAGTAAACTCGGTGGGTGTGCGGTCCTTCTCCGATTGAAGTGCTGAAATACCTGTCCACAAAGGGAGAGACTCAGTTAAAGACTGCTGCAAGCGGTCTTCTTTCAAAGGGGTTTGCTTGTTCCTCCGGTCCTTGGCTTTTTGCCTCTTGGTTACTTTGCTACCCTGATGAGGCTTAACTGGTGGTGGTTCCTGAACCGCCCTGGCTGGCAGTGAAGCAAGAAGCCTCTCCACCTCGTGGGCATTGAAGGAGCGTACTTGCGTAGCTTTGCCCTCAATTCTTACCGCAGCAAGTTTCTGTTCAAGGTTAAAGTGAGTAGGCTTTACCTCTTCTGGCGAGACAATCTTATCAACCACCGTCAAGCGAGTTTCCATTGATGTGCCATGTTTGGCGTATGCTCTACCATCTACCCAGGCGGTAAGACAAACTCGGACATCGGTTAGCCCTCTAAACGCTTCCTGCCATTCCTTACGCCCTGGATAAAACCAATGGGCTGAAATCAGCACCAAGCGTCCACCAGGGGCAAGCCGTTGAAATGCCGAGCGCACATGATTGCTCAGTGCAAAGGAATTTCGGCGGTCAATATTGGGACTTGCAGAAAACGGCGGATTCATGACTACCACTGTGGGACAAAGCCCACCAGGGAGGTAATCATTAATCTGTTCAGCATTGAAGGAATAAACCGTTCGTCCAGGAAATAGCTTCCGTAGGATTGCAGTACGGTGTTTACTCAGTTCATTGAGTACTACCGTTGCACCCTGCACCTCTGCCAAACGTGCTAAGATGCCTGTTCCAGCAGAGGGTTCAAGTACCACGTCTGTTGGCTCAATTTGAGCGCATTTGATGGCTAAATACCCAAGCTCAAATGGTGTTGAGAACTGCTGCAATGCAATGCTCTCTTCACTGCGCTTGGTTTGGGTAAGTCCCAGATTCTTCAGAACTGCTAGCTTATTGAGAACATCAGCAGTAGAACCTTGCAGAAAGGTTTTGCCAAGTTTTGCACACAGCAGTACAAATGCAGCTTCCTGGGCTTCATAAACATCTTTCCAACTCCAGCTCCCCTCGGCATCACTGCCACCAAAGGCTGTGTGCATCCAGGTACGCACTTGGTTGGCATGAAGCTTTCGGGAAGCCCAAAACCGTTCTGATATCTTCTGTGCTACTTCTACAAGATTTACTTCATAGGGACGTGCCTTAATAACAGCACTCGTATCAAACAGCGAAAGTTGCTGTTCCATAATTTGTTCATCTCTTACGCGCAACAAAAAAGCGAAGAGAACCTTCATCCCTTCGCCTTTTCCTGTCCTCCTCTACCCGTTACCGTTTTGTTGAGAGATGAGTATTGGCGCAATTAAGACATGGAGCAATTTATTTTTTAACAGTTGAAAACTTCAGCCGTTCAGGTCAATATACAGATAATGTGAGTCTTTATACTCCGATGAAACAGAAATGGTAGTGGGGACGCTCCGCAAACCTCAATCTATCTTTATCCCCAACACCCGCAGCGTAGCATCCTTTGCCCGTCTCTTCCCACGCTGCCCTGATGCCACACCTCCTCTACCCTGCCGTTGAGGTAAACTCACCTTACGAACTGCATTTCGGCGCGACCCATGAGGTTCTTCTTTCTCTTCCTTAATACCAAGGTGTGACTTCTCCGACTCATCAAAACCTTCAAGCCTCATATCACCCTTATCACGACGAACATAATTTACTTCACCTAAGTCGCGAGGTGGAATCTCAAACGGTGCTACCATCCGATACCGCCCAATCCACGGCGTTCTGCAAAACCCTTGAATACCATGCTCAACACTTGGAGGTGGAATATTCCACAGTTCAGAACTGAAGATAAGAGGTGAATCTTTTATCGCACCCCTCTCTCCCAAAGAAATCCCGTGGCGAGAATGTTGCCTACTCACACTTGTCTCATGCTTTTTATGGGAGCCAAACAGCTTCAATATCTTTGCTTCCGACACATCATCTTCAACACGCAAAAACAGCTTATTGGACATCTGCCCCATGATGGAGTTGGCATCATCCTCACCCCACACTTTTCTAATCTGACTCCACGCCTGGGCTGTCAACACTCCAACAACCCCTCTGTCTCTTCCCCTCGAAAGCAGTGGCAGCAAGGCATCAACCCGCTCCAGAGAAGGAAATTCGTCCAGCAGAAAGGCAAACATCCGGTAGTGCGTTTTCTCTTGCTCGAAATTATCTGCCAGATCCAAAATAAATGTGGCAAAAAGATTAACATAAATCCTGATAGCTAAAGCTGAAACCTCTGGACGCTTTTCGTCATAGCCACAGTAGAGTATTGACTCCTGGTGCATGACCCAATCTTCGAGATCAAGTTTTCTCTCAGCTTTTTCCCACAGTGCTGCCAGAGGACGATAGGGTTCGAGCTTACCGCCTAATTCCGAGATAACATTTTGTAAGGTATCTTCAGCTTTTCCTTCCTTGGCGTGTTGTTCAATGTACCGCTTGGTATAAGGGACTTTCTCTAAAACCTGTCTGATGCGCTCTGCACTCTCGGTTGCCAGCAACAGGTGTCGCAATGTCCAAGTGCTAGGATACAGTTCCATAAGCGCCTGGGTTACTCCTGACAGCACTATCTGGGCTGTCCTGGCAAAATACGGCTGCTTGGTATGAGGATCTGAAGGAACAAGACTTCTTGCCAGTGCCAATGCCATTGCTTCATCCGTAATAGATGAAGCTAAATCGGGCTTAACTGCTCTTACGTCACCTGGGGTAAGGATAACAATCGAGCAGTCTATCTCACCTCTAAGATGAAAAGCTGACAGGTAGGAGAGGTCTTGATTCTTGTTGCTGTAGACAAAGGCTTTCTGGTGGTATCCCTTACCAATCCATTGAAACAGATGTTTCATGAACCCCCGAATGAGCAGGGTTTTACCGCTTCCTGGCGCGCCCAGGATAAAGACGTGACCAAATAGTGCTTCCAGTGGGAGCCATATTCCACCTAACAGAACGCGGAACTGTTTGTTCTTTGTAACTTCCTCTGACCTACTTCTGGCTTCTTCATAAGAGAGTAGTTGTCCACCCTGGACTATTTTTTGCTCTTCGTCTTGGGTCTGGACAGGAAATGCTCGGTCAGCCAGATAGAAGCCTAAATATGCAGCAATCAAGCCAAAGGTGGCTGCAAGAAGCCTGTGATTGAATTGTTTAAGTATCAGGTAATAGAAAATTATCCCAAATAACGGCGGAGCAATCCAAAGAACTGAGACTCGCCTGATAGTTTTGTGTACATACAGAATGAAGCTATCACCCCGAAGCCTCGTGTTTTCTCGAAGCTCCACCACCACGCGCACCAAAAGCTCAAAAAAACCGTAACCAACCACCAACGGAATGAGGCGAAGAAAAAATTGCCACTGCTCAAGTCCTGCTGTCTCAATGAGATAATGAGTAAGGCTAAAGGCTGCAACCAGAAAAACTATCTCTGCCAGGAGAACACCAACCAGCTCGTAATCACTGAGCTTGGCAAGATGTTTACTGAACCACTCCATAGCTCTGCTGGACTTCGTGAGCTTCCAGCACATTCACTGCAAGCTCTTTTTGTCGGGAGCGCTCCATCTGGGAGAGAAGCTCTCTAAGATCCTCTCCTGCCTGTTCCAAATCGGTATACATCATGACATCCTGCTTATGGCGGGTTAGCTGCACCACTGTCTGCTCCATATCCTGCATGGAACCGCCAAGATGCACAAAGGTTCTCAATACACTTTCTCCCTGAAAAAAATAGGTTGTTCCGGCATAGCCCAAGCGAAAGTGGGGAAATTCATTAACAGGAATCGTAACTCGTGCGCCGTTGTCCAGCCGTACACTGATTTCAGCTTCAAAGGGGTCTACCAGTTCAATCGTGGCAAATTGACCGTTCCTAACTCCGTAGCTCCGAAAACGTACAAATTCGTCTACAGCGGTTCGCCGAAATAAGATTCTATCCCCCTCGTAGAAGTAAGCTCCATTGACTTCTATCCCCTCACCTCCAACCTTCCCCGCCAAAAGTCGAGCTTGTTGTGCAGCCTTGTTGTAGGCTGAAACCTCGGCATTGGTCATGGCAAGAATGGCATGATCTTCTGGACGCTCTAGCCCGTAAGTTTTCCAGTCTTCAATCAAGCTGTTTCGGGCGTTCTCAAGAGTCTCCTCAACTTTCAAACGTCCTGCCTGTTGGTAGGCTCGTATTGCTTTCTCAACTTCACCTTGTGCTAGATGCTTTGTCTGCTCTCTTTGCCATTCTTGCTGCTGCCGTACAGGTTCAGTGAGCACAGCACTTCCTACCGTCTGGGCTATTGCAGCAAAGCCTCCACCTGCTCCTATCGGGGCTAGCTGGTTGGCATCCCCTGCAAGAATCCATTGAGCTGACTTATTCTCAATCGCATCAGTCAACCGTTTAAGCACCAGGGTATCTGCCATACTGCCTTCATCAGTAAGAACCACCGTGCGCTCGTCAATCTCATGTTGCATCCGTTGGAGAAGTCCCGCATAAAACTCCCGCTGCTTGTAAGTGGCTCTGCCGGACTCAACGGCTTTGATAAGTGACGGCTCAATGACAAAGTTTCCTTCTTCATTGAGCGCAACCGTTTTATGAATTGTCTCACTCTTGGCTCCGGTTTTTCGCTCCAGGTCTTCAGCCGTTCGCCCCTGGAGCGCAACACCAATCACTCGATACCCTTCCCGCTCAAAGATTGTCTTAAGCACCCCCAAAACTTCAGTCTTGCCTGCTCCTGGGACACCAGTTAACACCTTCACCTTTCCCTCACCCCTGGCAAGATACCACACGGCTTCCTCCTGCTCCTGGCGCAAAGGTATTCCTGCACTCTTACGCTCGGAGATGACCTCTAAAACGGTGGACTCTCTCACTGAAAATGCTGGTTGCTCTTTAAGCCCTGTAACCTTACTCATCATCTCACGCTCAAGGTCAATCATAGCCTGGGTTGAGTACTGTGTTTCACCTTTTCTCTCTCCAAGCACTACCGCTTGCTCTGGGGCATTTGTCCACTGCTCATGGCTGTTGCCAATCCACTGCGTAACTCCCTCAAGGGCTTTACCAAACCCTATGCCAGAAAACTGTGCCAGCTCACAGACCCTACGCAAAAGCTCATACCGAGAAAAATAGCTCTTGCGACTTATCAGTTCCGCTATTCCTTCCCGTACCGTCTCCCGTGGCTGCGCTCCAAGGCTTTGAGCATCCCGTACTAATTTCCCAATAACCTGCACTGCCTCTGTCTGGCTAAACCCAAGTGACTCCCCTTCCCTCTGCCACTGCTCAAACAGTTTACTCTCACCGATACTGCTTTTATGCTTTCTCGTAATCAGGGTAAGCCGCTCTGCTACCTTGGAATCTGCCCGTATCCCTTCGGTGTACCCCTTCTCCTTCAAGGCTTCTCTAATTTGTTGTGACCTTTTAGAAAACCCGTCAATCACCTCCTGGGGAACCCCGACTAACTCAAAACTTTTGACGTGATGTTCTTTGTGGGGGCGAACTGCTACCGCTAAACGCTCCTCAAGCTCTCTCACCAATGCCGCTCGGTACGCTGCACCAAGGAGCATCTTGTTCCGGTAAAAGTCGTAGGTTTGAATCTGTCCGGTATGACCATCTTCGCTCACACCTACCCCAAGTACACAACAATGGGTATGCAGTTGTGGGTCTAACTCTCTGCTTGCCCCATGTTGAAAGAGTCCGATGACCAAAAACGCTTTTTCAATCTGGACACCATTTTTACCTCGACGGATGGAGCCAAACTCCTGTTCAGCCCAGGACAATACCTCCTTAACCGCTGTCGTGTGCGCTTGAGAGATAATAACTTGAATCGGTTCAGGAGAAAGCGCCCAGAATATGCTAACTGATTTTGGTACGGAGAAGGTGAGGTCTTGAGCGTGGCGGCGCTCCTGAACAACTTTTTTGCCGTTCCTGAGTGTTGCCCGCTGCCACTTACCAGCGTTTTGCACCAACGGTTTTTCTCCTGGCGGGGCAAAGGGGTCGTAGCCATAGAATATATTCTCAAACTGACCTGCTTCTATCTCACCTGTTAGTCCTAGTTTATAGGCTCCCAATCCCAACCAAGAGCCTGTGTTACTAACGTAGTAATCGTGCTTTGATGAGGTGGTAAAATACTCGTCGCTGCTGGCTCGTTTGATACTGAGCATTACTGCCTCTTTTCACTAGCCAAGATTAAGGGCATTAGGGGAAAGACTTTGTGCTACTTTCGTCGCGTCTCCTGTATCCATTTCACATACTTCATGCAGTAAGACAAACACCATTTTGGCTATCTTCGTCTCTAGTCTTGTCTCCAGTTCCACCAACTCCTTTCGCACTTCGCTCACCTCTCCTGACAACTCCTTCCTAAGCTGATGCAAGAGATAATGCAACTCCTTCATCCTCGTATCTTCAAGACCTTCAATGGTTAGGTGCTTGGCGCAAAGACCTGCACTCTCAAGGCGAAGTAGAGTGGCTCGTTTTTCGAGCTTTTCTAAGTAGTGTCCTCCCAGGCGAAAGCTCACCGTTTGACCCTTGGTGAAGCCTGTCATAACGACTCCATAAAAGTAGATACTTTCTCCTATATAATTCAAATACGTTATAACCTTAAAGAGTACAAGTGTAGACAGGTGTTTACACTGTGTAGATTCTATGTTTACACGTTTTATCTAACAATTTCAAAGATATATCTCTATCTTCATCTACATCACAAGATGTATCGGGTGTGGGAGCTTTGTACGAAAAATCGAGAAAACTGCTCCTTTTTCGCCTATTCTTTGGTCAAACTTCAATCTTTTGGATAGTAAAAGATTGTTCCTCCCATCAACTTCATGCAGATCAAACAAAGGTGAGCAGAGAAACCAAAAACCCTACCCACCTGTATTGCTCAGAACCTACTGCTGGCTCATCTCCTCAAATTTGTCGAGAAGAGACTGAATAGCTGGTACTCTTTTGACCGAGCCTTCAGTTTGCTGATCTTCTATCAATTGCTGCTTGATACTTGCTGGTAAAGTGAACCACGGTGAAAAAGACTCAATGAAAACCTCAATATCTGTCCACTGGCATCTGCTGTTGCCTGTCCAGAACACGGGTTCTTCATCATCCTCATTTGTCCATACTTGAGCAAAAAATGTCTCCAAAGGTGAGTCCCATCCAACTAACACCTTTTGATATTTTCCCCGTGTCTCTTCCGACTCGACACAGTACTGACTCATAGTGACTGACTCCTACCCAGACGGGCATAAACATCATGAAAGCAAAACCTTCAGGGAAACCATCAGTTTCTCTGCTTTGAGGCAAAATCATAAACTCACACAGAAGGAATACAAGGCTATTGGCTCAATCAACTAGAAACAGGTGGAGTCGCCTCTGGTAAGACTCTAGTTGCTTCAATTTCTCGGTACGGTACGCAGACTTCTTCTTCATCAGTACAGCCAGATGCCTCTTAGGGTGCAGCGTCAAGAGTCCCCTCAAAAAGTATTGTACAAAATCTGTTATGACCCGATGGCGTCGCCAGACAGCACAGGCAAGTGGGGTTTTCTTGGAAGGAGTCAAACCGACCAGAGCTACAATGCCAAGCTTGGCTGAATGGATTTCTGTGAGGACATACAGCAATCCCCTTTTGCTCTTGACCAGCTCGGTACATTCAGCAGGTATGTTCAATCCACCAAGACACAGGCGTTGCTGCTCATCAAAGGTCAGTCCCCAACGCTTGAGGTTCGCCCAGAGGTAGTCTTTCTTGAGGGTAAGACCCAACTCCCTTCCAGCCGCCTTTATCACCCGCTGTGGCGTCCACAAGGGGCTGTGATAGCCATAATCGCTGGCAGCTCGACACAGGAGTTCAAGCAGACTGCTCTCCTCATCCTCACTCAGTTTCTTCCGAGGGCGTCCAACCGGACGCTTTTCGAGCTTCTCTGGTCGTTTCTTAGCACCACTTGAGACTCCTGAGAGCGCATTGGTGATAAGGGCAACAACTATCTCGGCATTAAGTCCTAGCTTCTGGCATATCTCAGGAGTGGAGACTTTTGAATGGTACAGCCTTAAGACCTCCTGTTGTAGACAGTGTGATAGTTCCATAGAGGATAACTATCACATTCGTCATAATTTGGCGTTAAAAAACATACTTGTTCCACAGCTAAAGCCTTGTAAAATCCTGGTTTAGAACTTCGTTTGATGATAGGTTATCCAGATAATTCAATGTGTTATCAAAGTCCCCCCTCTCCTTTCACAGAAACTTGCCAAAAAGTGTGGAACATTATGATCTGTAATCGTTAAACAGTAGAGCAACAGAGCATTTGCCCCCTCCCTCTACCGGCTGGAAACCTTGTAAATCAAGTTGCGGCAACCGGTAAAATGGCAGTCAATTAAGCATTGGTGGGAAAAAAATCTGAATAGGGGGTGACACCCCCCACCCCCAAGTGATATATTTAAGTTAAGTAGATGCACCCTGATAAGCCGGAGAGACACTTACCGTGACTCTCTCTCTTTTTTTTTACCTACCTATCTCTGGGCATCCCTTTACTCAATACTTTTTATTAAATCGCAAAGGAAGCTTTGTTGAAATAGCTCTTGGGTGTCCGAGTCTTCAGTACCTTCATCAGAGGGAAGAACTTCTCTTCTCCCTTCTTTTTCTGAAGCAATTTCAAGGGATGGCAGTTTTGACGAATCCTGTTTTAGAGCAAACTGCCTAAACTCAGCAAAGGCTTTAGAACCAGGGACAAGGTGTAGCCACCAGTCAGGACGCCCTTGCTCATCAATCGTGTCCTGATAGGAGATCGACTCTAAGTATCCAGATTTTTTGTGTGGCAGAGTTATCTTGTAGAGCTGCTTTTTTACCTTGCTGGCATCGGTATAGCAAGTCAGGGCTGAGTAGGTACAAAAATCCGAGTAAGCATACCGAGCAAAAGGTAGTTTGTACTTGATGGCTGCGAATATTTGAGGGCTAACAAGTTCATAAAATCTCTGTGACGATGGAGGTAGAATTTTGAGATAATCATAATCTAAAGGTCGGGTTCCAGCATTGTTGAGAACTTCTCGATAGACATCGTTGAGGATAACGTAGACCGCATCAGCCTTGCGACCATCGGACAATTTCTCTCCTGTGAATATGACACTGTAACGATTAAAATCTCCCTCGATACTTCGCTCAGTTCCGTCCTGAGATTGGTAAGTAATTTTGGCGGTAATTCCTGTGTGCGCGTTCTGACGAAGGGCATTTTTCACGTTTTTAACCGCTTTCCCCTCATTCAACCCAAGCTCTCGACAAATAGCTCTCAGACTACCTAATTTGATGACCTTTGGTTTGACTTTGCCTGCTTCTTCAATTCGTCGATTTACTATTAACGTATCAATTCTGTAAGCCAGTTCTTTTGGTTCACCATAAACTCGGTTTGGTGCAACCATCCAACGAAACTCTCTCCCTTTTCTATCCCGTCCTCGAATATCAACATTTAAGCTCCCTCTTTTGGCTAGCTGATGAACGGGAAATCTTGATAGTTCTCTCTCAATCCTAATGGGATTTAACGGGATAACTTTTGTCTCCCGTCTTTGGTGTTTAAGCTTCATGAATTATTCAAAATAAAAAATACGAACGAACGAAACTTTTGTAGCGTCTAGCTCCTTCCGTCTCGTATGTCTATATAAGTCTATATAAGTCTAATACGTCTAAGCAGGGAATCAAGCAATATTTTTAATGAGTTAAGTGCTTTTTTTTCTCCCGAAAGGTAGCGTTCTTTCTCCTGAAAGGTAGCAGGTAAGCCACCGAAAGGTAGCACCTTTTCTCCCGAAGGGTAGCATTTCTTCTCTTGAAAGGTAGCGGCTTTCTCCCGAAAGGTAGCAGGTTTTACCTCAAAAGGTAGCGGTTAAACCCCGAAAGGTAGCAGGTAATTCTTCCCCAACAGCTTGATGTCGCTTACAATGATACCCTTTGGTGGATTTTCGCTCTCAATGGCTCTCCTTCAGGGATGGCAATCTCAGTTAGCTCTAGCCTCATGCCTTTCAATTAGCGCACGTAGATACTGGCATTCCAATAAGTTACGAATCTTTTCTCCTGAAAGGTAGCACCCCTTATTTATCGAAGTAGCAACTTGATACTGGAAGACCTAACCAGTTCCTACACCCCATTTCAGAGATATATGAGGCAAAATGTGCAGCCCTTCACTTTTGACAAATAGTTGATTATTCTTGAGGATAGTAGCGACGGGCGATACACTCGGAGTGTAATAATTGAGAGTGTCGGAGCTACGTCGCTCCGAGGGAGCAACACTCTCTATAACTCGTAGCCAAAACCTTATAGGTGCGGTACCAGCTTCCAAGAGTCATTATTCAGAAGTATCACGAGATGAGCCAAGTAATCGCCCTCTTTAACATGTCTGGTGGCGTGGGCAAGTCCACTCTCACAATGAACCTTGGCTATCATCTCGCTGAGGATTTCGGAAAGAATGTCCTTCTTGTAGACATAGACCCACAAGCTTCATTGACAACCTTTATGGGGCTTGCTCCATTTGAGCTGGAGAAGACTATTTATCAGAGTTTGCTGCACAGGGAGCCACCACCTATTATTCCTGAACTCAAAAAATGCGACCTCATTCCATCTAATATCTTCCTTGCTCAAGCCGAACTCCAACTCTCTTCTGAACTCCGGCGGGAATATAAACTTGCTGATGCACTCGCTAAGGTTAGAGATGATTACGATGTTATTCTCCTTGACTGCCCCCCTTCCCTTGGGCTTCTGTCAGTGAATTGTCTGGTTGCTGCCACTTATCTTCTCATCCCAATTCAAACGGAATACAAGTCTGTTGAAGCTACCATTAACCTGCTGCAAACTACCTACGAGATTGCCCAAGAAGTAAATCCAAGTCTGCTGGTTGCTGGCACTGTGCCTACTATGTACGATGAGCGGACTTCGCAAGCTCGGAGGGCATTGCAAACCATCCAAGAAGTCTTTGGAGGCTTACGAGATAACTTGAGCTTTAGGGATGCAATTGTTTTTCCTGCAATACCTCGTCGAACTGATTTCGCCAATGCGGCAGCGGAACATCTTCCGCTCGTGAGCTATGCACCGCGTCATGCTGCGATTAAGCCGTTACGTGCAATCGCCTCTTCATTGGAGGGACTGCTATGAGCAAGCATACACCAAATACCGCTTTTAACTTAAAGGGAAGGAGCATCCTTGGAAATCTCATATCTGAGCCATCCGCCACCTCTGAAGCACAGGAATTGGCAGCGGAATGGATATCCGTAGGCAAGATCCGGAAGGGGGATTTTCAACCTCGTCAGTTTTTCTCC
The DNA here is from genome assembly GCA_010692635.1 of Symploca sp. SIO2C1. Classification (GTDB taxonomy): domain Bacteria; phylum Cyanobacteriota; class Cyanobacteriia; order Cyanobacteriales; family Coleofasciculaceae; genus Caldora. The sequence goes on from JAAHGL010000063.1 coordinate 16,847, forward strand.
CAGAAAGGCATTGATAGCCTTGCCAACTCCTTTAAGGAACGAGGATTCCGAGGCACGTTGAATGTTCGTCCCCGAACCGATGGCACTTACGAGCTTATCGCTGGAGAGAGGCGTTGGAGGGCTGCAAAGCAGGCAGGGTTGGAGAAAGTTCGCTGTGTTGTTGAGCAATATTCTGATTCTGAAGCCCTGGAGTTTGCTCTCGTTGAGAATCTGCAACGTGAAGACCTCAGCAAACTTGAAGAAACTGAGGGGATTTTGCACCTCATCGAAACCAAGCTAGGAATAGCGCGTAACCATGCTGTCAGCATCGTTCGGACGGAGGGACACTCCGATAAACGCAACCGGAGCGACGTAGCTCCGAGTGACGAACTCAGACAAATTGAGGAACTCCTTTCTTGCTTCAACATTGAGCTTCAAACGTTTCGGACAAAAAATCTCCGTACACTCTCGCTTCCTGAAGAGTTAAAGCAAGCACACCTGGAACGAGACCTTCCCTACTCATCCGCTCTTGAGCTGAACAAAGTGAAGGATGAGCAAGAAAGAAAAAATCTGCTTGAGGATGTGATTGCTAACAGACTCTCTTTCCGTGATATTAAAGAACGAGTCCGTGAACTCACTGCTAAGCAGAAGGAAGAAGGAGAAGTTACTACTCTCGTGCGGCGTCTTGAAGCAACAGCAAAACAAGCTAAAAAGGTTGGACACCTTCTTAAGACCAAGCAAAAAAAGAAGCGACTAGAAAAGCTCCTGACAGAACTGGAATCATTGTTAGACGGCAAATAACTTATCATCACTTGCCTTAGAGCAGAGCAAGGAAGGTTATAACTTATAGACCTCCCCAACTAACCCACCACCCACCGCATTTTTTCTTATCCACAAAATAGGCACACTGGAAAAAAGAACTATTAGGAAGCTTTCAAATCTCAGATGTGGCTCAAGTTTGGTGTCGATGCTGATAATAACCTGGTTGCGATTGAAGATGCCCGAAGTGGTAAAACCGATTTAACCTGCATCTACTGCGGGGGCTTCTTGACTGCCAAGAAGGGCAAAATAAAAGCTCATCACTTTGCTCATACCGAAGAGACCTGCTATCCGGTTGCCAATCGCAGCATCCCCACTCTACCGCTGTATGACAACTTCAATATTCGTCTATCGGGCAAAGAGTTGCAGCAGTTAAAACAGCTCTGGCGAGAGTATGGCAGCACAGAGTATTCCATTCCCGTTGTACCTTTTCGGCTGGTTCTGCGAAAGTTGTTCGTCTGGAACAGCCAACAAGATGGTTATGATTTCACGCCTTTGGGCAAAATTCCGGTGGGGGCATTGCCTCTGGCACAGTTTAACCAAGTGCAAGAACCCTTGCTGTTGGAGGAGCTAACAAAGCTCAAAGGAGCAGCCGAACGCGCTCAAATTCTTAACTCTTCATCCCTCGAACAACGAGTAGCTGATTTTAAGCTCTACCGCGCTCAATTAAGGCGCATCCTCCAGTTTGCCTTGTACTTTCTTGAGGTAAAAACTGACCGCGAAACGCTGCACAAGATAGGGGTAACACGACGCTCAATCTCTGAGCGGGTGGCGGAGGTGGAGCGGGATTTGCTCAAGCACTACCAACACGCTGAAATTGAAGTGTTAGGCACTTGGGAGCATAGGGGAAATGTAGAACTATACTTTAAGCACCGCTATCGAGCATTCAATTATCCCATTGGGTCGCTAACGGAATATTTCAAGTTCTCGGCGGTAGAACCTGTGCTGCAAGACCTCCGCCAGATGAGGAAGAAAGTCCTCAGTGCTCAAGAGCTGGAAATTGTGCAAGATGAATCAATACTAACTCTTTGCCCTTGAATCAAGAGCCACCTTATAAGAAACGGGGAGAGGCGAGTCCCTCGGCTATCATACTGAGAGTTAAGCACAGAATTTTTACCTGCAACTGGCAGAACTCTTGTCCACATCAACGAACCAACCTCCCAAAGCCTCTCCCCAATATGAAACGCTCACCGGAGTTGTGGAGCGTTTGACTTTCTACTCGGAAGAATCAGGCTATACCGTTGCACGTCTGATGCGCCCCAAAGCCAAAGAGCTAACAACCATTGTTGGCAGCTTTGCCAACATCCAGCCTGGACAGACGTTGCAACTGACAGGCTTTTGGCGAGAGCATCCCCAATACGGCTCTCAGTTCCAAGTTAGCCAATACATTGAAACCAAACCCGCCACCCTCACGGGAATTGAAAAGTATTTGGGCAGTGGCTTAATCAAAGGTGTTGGACCTGTCACTGCCAAGCGAATTGTAGCCCACTTTGGACTCTCCACCCTTGATGTCATTGAAAACCATATTGAACGCTTGTTGGAAGTTCCTGGAATTGCCCACAAGCGGGTTTCTATGATTCAAAATGCTTGGGAGACTCAAAAAGCCATCAAAGAGGTGATGGTGTTTTTGCAGGGGCATGGAGTTTCCACCACTTATGCCGTCAAAATTTATAAACAATATGGTGACGGGGCAATCGCCACCGTTCAAAATAACCCCTACCAATTAGCCGTTGATATTTATGGCATTGGCTTTTTAACGGCTGACAAAATTGCCCAGAACTTGGGTATTCCCCTTAGCTCCAAATTTCGCTATCAAGCTGGCATTTTGCACGTTCTGGGTGAGGCGGCAGAGGAGGGACATAGCTGCTTGCCACAGACACAGTTGGTGAACTTGAGCGCAAAGCAGCTTTCAAAAGAAGAGTACCAAGCTCCATTAGAGACGGTGGTTGATGTTATTCAGGACATGGTGCAGCAGAAAGAGTTAATTGTTGATGCATCTGAAGAAGGAATGTTGTTGTGTTATAAACCCACCTTCTACTATACCGAGATGAACTTGGCACAACGGCTAAGTCAGCACTTAAGCCAACCTGTCGCGGCTGATATACCTCGTGTCAAAAACTGGATTGAGCGGTTTACCGAGAGTCGAGGCATAGCTCTCTCTGAGCAACAGCAGAGAGCGGTGGAGATGGCGGCTTACTCAAGAGTTATGGTTCTCACAGGCAACCCTGGCTGTGGCAAAACCTTCACCACCCACACCATTGTCTCGTTATGGAAAGCAATGGGCAAATCCATTGCCTTGGCTGCACCCACCGGACGCGCTGCACAGAGGCTTGCTGAGATGACAGGGCTAGAAGCCAAAACCCTGCACAGGCTGTTGGAGTTTGACCCTCGGACAATGGATTTTAAGCTTGGCGTTGATAACCCGCTGCCCCACCAGGCAATTGTGGTGGATGAAGCCAGTATGCTTGATATGTTCTTAGCCAACTCTTTGGTGAAAGCTCTGCCGAAAGATGCTCAACTTTTGCTGGTGGGAGACATTGACCAACTGCCCTCGGTTGGAGCTGGAAAGGTATTGCAGGATTTAATCAACTCTGGTTGGATACCTGTAGTGCGCCTAACTCAAGTTTTTCGCCAAGCAGCCAAGAGTGCCATTATTACAGCAGCTCACCACATCAATCGGGGGCAGTATCCGACAATTGAACCGATTTCTGACTCCCCTCGCTCTGACTGCCTCTGGCATGGGGGTGGACATGAGCCTGAGCATGGGGTGCAGGTGATTGAAGAGTTGATTAGAGAGCTGATTCCCAAATTGGGCTTTAATCCCGCCACAGATGTTCAAGTGCTTTGCCCCATGACCAGAGGTTTGGTGGGGACTCGCAACCTCAATCAAGTTTTGCAGCAGCTCATCAATCCCAAAAGCCCTGATAAGACCGAGATTCAAAGAGGTGGGATGCTCTTGAGAGTTGGAGATCGCGTGATACAACTGACCAACGACTATCAGCGGGAGGTCTTCAACGGAGATTTGGGTACAATTGCCAAGATTGATACCACGGAGCAAGAGGTAAGTGTTCAGTATGACCAACGAATTGTCAGTTATGACTACGCTGACCTCAATGAGATTACCCTAGCCTGGGCGGTAACTATCCACAAAAGCCAAGGCTCGGAGTATCCGGTGGTTATTCTGCCGCTGTATATGCAGCACTATATGATGCTCTCTCGCCACCTGCTCTACACAGGTATTACTCGCGCCAAGAGATTAGCGATTGTGATTGGGGAAAAGAAGGTAATTGGCATTGCGGTGAACTCTGGTGAAAGACAACAACGCCACACCAGATTGCAGCAGCGGTTGGAGGTGGCAGGGGGCAAAGGCTAAGTTATGGATGCCTTGTGCTTGAGCCACTTTTGCTTGAATGCTGAACCAGCACCCAAGACCCCAAATGCCAGCAAACTTAACACAGAAGCTGGTTCAGGAACGTCTTCGGATGCAGTAACACCGTAATAAACTTCATCCACAGCCCATGATTCTAGGGTTGATGGTTGGTTAAGGGTGAGTGTACTGAATGCTATGTCACTCGTAAGCCCAAAGAATAACAAATTCCCATCAATTGTAGGTGTGCTAGCAATATTAAATGTTTCGCCTAAGTCGGTACTAAGAGTCAAGGTCGCAGGGTCGGCAAAATCCCCCCAATCGATGACATTGAGACCGAAAAAGTTTACCGGATTGAGAAAAGAGAAGGTCATTGACAGACCCTCAGTATTCCGCACATAGTTGTTGCCATCGGTGGCGAATTGACCAAAGTCGGGAATACTTTGAACTGAGAGGTTAGTGCCTGGTGCTGGTACTGAAAGTGTGAAGTCATCAACTGTAATGGAACTTCTTTGAGAGGACACATTATCTGGTACTAAATCCTCGAAACTTTCCAAGTTGGCTAAACCTGTCACATTATTGAGGAAGTCTGTTTCATCTAAAAAAGTTGTACTGGCGGCTCCTACTTGACCTGCACTAAGGGTTCCCACAGCGATAAATGCGACCCCAGCGGTAGCCATTGATAACTTTTTCTGGATAGTTGAAATAGTTTTCATGACAGTTAAATTAGGTAGTATCTGTAAAGGAAAAAATCCATTTATTTATGGTTTCTTCCTGCTAAATGTTACTCAGGGTCAAGTTTGGTCTTTTACGCAAAGAGCAACTGTTGTGTAAAAATTCTTCACATAGACAATTACTTGCACCCCACCGCTGTATTCAGCACCTTTGCTCATCCAGAGGCTCCAGTGATTCAATACTTGCTGTCAAGCAAGTTGTATTCTTTGAACGCAAGTATTTTTACTCTTTAGATTGGAATCAAACTCTAATAATACGCAGTCAAGCCAACCCTTCACCTCCGTGGTCTGGGATGCGCTTCGAGATACTGCCGTACATACCGCTTGGCTGAGTCAGGGTCGCGTAGCAGCAGCGACTCTGCAACTAGGCGCACTTGAGGGGGCAAGTACTCCAGTTGGCGTTGAAAGTCACTATTTGTCATCAGACTTGGCTTCGTACAAAGTTAAGAAATCTTGCGGTGTAGCAGAGGACTTAATTACTGAAAAACAAATTATATCAGTCACTCAAAAAAAAACCTCGTCAAAAAGACGAGGGTGGGGGTGTGCAAGAAGAAAAATTTCAATACTTTTTTAATTTAGTTGTAGGCTATGCCACGATATTTCTTTGTTCCTGTACTTAAGGTATGAAGATTGGCAGGACGGCGGATGGCGTACTGTAAGCCACGGAATCTGGCGGTTACTTTAGATTCAACTGTGTCGATAGCTACTGTTTGAAGAGCGTAATTTAGACCGCGATAAGAAAGTTTCATTATTTCCTACTCTCTGTTCAACTCACATTAACAATAGTCTTAAAAAATCACAGATATTGAATTGATTTGGAGCGTTACAAACTGTGAGATATAGGCAGCTTTTGTCTGACTCAAACCGGATTAGTGGGTGATTAAAGTCACCCTGTGGATACCAGCACTCATCGATATACACCCAGATGTTTTTGCGGTAGTCGGATATAAGAATATCCCTAGCACCACTAATTGATAAATTTTATTTATACCTTTGGATGCACCGCGCCGGATTTTTTTAAGATAAAGAAACTTTATCAATCTGTGCCTATAATCACACAGGAACGAGTTTATCAACTTTTACAAAAAGGCTACCAAGCCATTGTTCTCCTGGTGGGTCAGTAAGAAGTTTCACACAGACTATACCGTCTTGCTCTTCCCTTGAATGATATTCATCAGTCAAGTGAACCAGATCACCTGGATGGAGAAATCTGCACTGCGTTTTTGGTTTTGTTGATGAGGACAACAGAAGTTCAACAAAGTGATGGACTCTACGACCTGTATATCGCAGAACTGTCCGATTCTCTCGATACAGCTTAATCCGTTCAAGGCGAGATAATCCGACCAGCCCAGCAGAGATTTTTTCTTCCCCCCCTACACCTTCATTATTCTCCCGATTGCTGAACACGCCTTTCTCTACAAGGCTTTCCGCACCTTCCTCTATATCACTTTTTTCTCTAGTTGTGGAACACGCCTTTAATGCTGCTGCTTCTGGCGTTTCTTCTGATGCTTTTTCCTCTTCGGGAGGCACTGATAATTCTCCTGTTTCTCCCTCTGATCTTCTTTGAGCATACTGCCGTATTTTCCCCAACAGCCCTTTGAATTTTTCCAAAAACGGTCGGCTAAATCCTACTCCACACTCCTCTTTTGCTATCCTGCTTATCAGCTCTAATAATCCTGTTAACGTCTCTGGTAACCCTGTTATACTCCTTGAGCTAATCAGATGCCTGAGTATTCTTATCACTTTGGCTAATTTATCTCGTGCTACTTGCTTCCTGGCTGCATTTGCCCGATTGTACTTGCGCCCATCCTCTTTCCCTGCTGCCCTTGTCAAAGCCACTGTGCTACCATAATGCGAACCTTCCCGAATGCGGTATTCTCCTGTGTACGGGTAGTATCCGAGATTCTTGGTCGATTTTAGCCAATCTCTCACCCGTTGCTCCAGGTTATGTTGATGCCCGCAATACTGCTTATATCCTGGAAGCTCTCGCATATAGGCTGCTGTTTTTTTCACCAGCTCTTCTCCATCTAGGTGCTGGAACACATAGGCTTCTTTTACTGCTTCAAATACCAGGTCATTGGTTTGGGCGTCTCCTGTCCACCCTTGTTCCAGGCGAATGAGTAAATCATTGTGCCAATCTGCTGCACTGCCATTTCTGCCTTTGACAAACCCTCTGCTGCTCACCCCAAAATCTTGGTAGGCTCCTTCCATCACTTGCCGAAAAGCCACCATGTCCTGCCTTTTGGCATGATGTTTCAAATCCTTGATAAACAGGCGTAGATCGCTGTGGACAGGGCTGAAATTAAGCTGGTCTAAAACATAACTGCCTGTGCCTGGTTGCAAAGGCAAGCGAATCCCGTTGTAATTTATGATCCTTTCTGTGCTATAGCCTTTTCGGTTGGGAAAGATTTCCAGATGCCCTTTGACAATGCGAAACTTCGCTTTTGACAGCACCACATATAACGCATGGGCAGCCAGCCAGCTTGGCACAGGCTTCGCCAGAGGGATATAAAGGTGGAGCCCTCCACTAAAGCTACTTTGCACCACCTCCACGCCTACTAAGCCCATCTCCTCCAGAACACCCAACAGTCGGTGGTATTCTGCTTCGTCATTAGCTGGGTGATACAGTGACCCCTGATCTATATCAAGAATCAGAACCCGTGTCAGGATATTGAAGCGCATCCCCACAATCAGATTCTTATCGTAGTACAGTGCTTGCAGATTGCGTGGTGGGGTAGGGTGCTTATACCTAGTTTTCCAATTTGCGCCCTCAAGATTTTCCCGCACCATCACATTGAACAAGTTCTCGCCAAAAAACTTCAACAGCGTATTAAATGCTCTGCAATCAGTCTTAACAAAATGCTGGCGTTCTTTGGCTTCTTTGGTTTTGGCAAACGTTTCTTTCCATATTTCCCGAAAACTTCGGCGTTTGCGGGATTCTTTTTCTGATAATGGCGACCGCTGTGCAACCATAATTAACCTCTACTTCCTTGTGCGACATGGGCACAAAGGCAGAGATTCACCAGTCATCGAATTCCTATTCATAAGGGGAAAAAGCCAGTTTCCTTCCAATGAAAGAGTGTGATAGGCTTTTTTCGGTTAAGATAGAAGGAAAGTACGGGAAAACCCGCGCTTTCTCCAGTGACCTGAAATACGTTCATCTAGTCGCCAAACTTTCAGACGTATCCGGTCAGCGATGACGTTGGTGTTATCTGCCGATAAACCCACGTCTTAAATTGAATCCATGAGCGCATTACGACTCATCTAAAACCAGTCTATAGGATTTTACCTGTAGACTGGTTTTACGTTTTGGAGAAATTCCTCCCCTTGAAGGTGAGGAATTTTTTTTCGTAGGTAAGCGTTAGAACTTATCAAGATTCATTACCTTCCTGCTTCTTTAACGGGGGTTCTTTTTGCTCTTGTTCAACTCTGTCACACCATTCAGTGACGAGAGTTTCAATGACACTACTCATATCAGTCTCCATTTGAGCGCACAGTGCCTTAAACCGACGCTTAAGCCCTGGTTGCCTGAAGACTGCCTTTACTTCTTCTCTCTTTGCCATCTTTTTATTTTGACATGGCAAAACTCCAAATTATCATTTTTCCCATATGGGAATAGTCCAAAAGTCCAAAATATTGCTATACTGATCTTCAGCATGATAGAAAACTACTTCTTCCCTCCGAAAGCCATCCAGCGTAACTCATAGCGCAAAGGTGGCGGGGAGGAGAGCTTCTCCACTACTGTCTCAGTAAATTTTCACTATGCCAAAACGAACAGATCCTCGTGCTGCGAGGAGGGATTTCTATGACTAAACGCAGAGAAGTTCGATTTTTCCCTGATGAGGAGCATTTAGACATTCTTGAGTCTTTACAACGTGTGTGCGGTTTTACCGCTATAAGTAGCGCGGTGAAGTATCTCATCACTGTCTACGGTGCGGCAGAAGTCGCCAGAGCCAAAAAACTCAAGCAAGGTGGCATCTTTCCACCATCAGCAGCTCATTGTTCTAATGCTTCTGAGCCAACAGAAAGCTAGTTGTCATTTTCTTCTATCTCATGAATACCTTTACTCTTGCCCTTGATGAAGGGAATTTCGATCTCAAATACCTTGATGGCAGTAACAAACCCAAAGCCATACGCTCTGTCCGTTTCCAACTCCCGAACGGACGTTTTCCGTTGAGTTCAAGCAATACCAGCCCACTCATTGAATTTGATGGCAAACGCTATCACTTTGGCTACCAGGCTTATAAATATCGGCGGCAGTCCCATACCGTTGAAGAGGAAAAAGAGCAGGTAGCACTTCTAAACGCCCTTGCCTGCATTGAGCCGTATGAGTCTGAGTTCATACTCAAGATTCATACCTCCCATCCTGAACCGGAAAAAGCTGGTGATACCATGCGCCAACAGCTTATCAGGACAGTCACTTACAAGCGCAATGGACACCTTATCAAAGCCCACATTAAGGCGGTGCATATTGCTCATGAAGGCTACCCTGCCTACCAGTATGCCAAATCTCTTGGGCTTGTCCCTGAGACGGGCTTTACAGTCGTGATTGATATCGGTGGTGGAACCTGGCTCTCACGTCTGATTGATGAAGAAAGCGAAATTATTGACTCCACTGTTTCCAAGCGTGGCGGGGCGTATGACCTGGCTACTGCTATCAAATTCGATGAACGGCTAACCAAAGCTCTTGGTGATAAACCGGATGCGGGACTTATCGCCAACGGTTTTGCTGATTGTTCTCACCACTATCCCAATAACCCCGATGCCAGTTGGAAAAACTGGCTTGATGAGCATCTTGACCCCTGGTTCAAAGGCATCTTTGGTGAGGTCAGAAATCAGTATCAACCGTACCTTCCCCGTGTCAGAAAGTTCTTAGTTACGGGTGGAGCATCGCACCTGATTGCACACAAAGTACAAGCTACCCCCCTCTTTACCGTCATTCCTGAACCCAGGTTTGCCAATGTTCGTGGTCTTCTTCCCGAAACCAAAGTGCAAAAGCGTAAGGCGATAGCAGCATGAGCGACAGAAAATCACCGATGAGAGCAACCATCAAACCACAGCACCAACAAGCTGTGTTGGATCTTATGGATAGCTTAGGCGGTGTTTCGGTCACAGATGCTATTGGATACCTCATTCAAACTCAAATCTTGGCAGCATTGGAACGGCTGCGTCCAGAGGCAGGAAATTTCGGGACAAAACATCCTGTTTTAGCCAACACCGAGCTGGACAAAACGGGACAAAATTGCCAGCAAGACACAGAAATATCTCACGACAGTCCACTAGATCCACCATCAACGGTAAGTGCTGAAGATGCGCTTAATCAGCTTCTTAATTCTTGAGTTCCATGACTCCAATGTTACTCCATTATCTACGGAATATTACGGAGGTACAAACTTTACACTGACTCCCAATTTTTCAACCCAAAAGAGAACCAGCACGCTCACTCTACCAAAGTCATAGTGCTGGCTCTCTCCCTCACTTATTAGTCAAAAGACATAAGGAGATTTCATAATGCTACAGCAACTTGAATCAAACATTTACGAGGAGACATCCTCTGCGAATTTTCCTGAAGGCGTAAATCCTGACTATATCGCCAAACAAGTTGAGGAATTTAATCGAGAAGACGCCAATGCGGAACATCGGGATGATGTGCTGTTCCGCATTGGCTCTCATGCTGATGTCTTCTGTGATACCGACTACCAGAATATTCAATCCCTTGATGGGCGTCTGACTTCACAGCTTCGCTATCAAGTGATTGAATGGGTTCTATCCCATACAGAACATGACATTCAAGGCAACTTAACCCTGCATATTTTCTCACTTGAACAGCTCCGCGCCTGGTATGAGGAATCCAAGAATCGGTATCCCGACTTTGAGATGGTACTGATTTTTGAAGAGGGTATTTGGGAAGAAGAAGAGCAACCACAACCAAGCATTCACTACACCTGCTACTACCGTCCACTGCCTTCTGCGCCTGGGTTTGATGAAGAAACCGATTTTCCCGTCGGGCATTTCGAGTGGGAGAACGCAGAGTACTTTTGGGGAGACTTTTTCTCAACTGAAGAAACCGTCATCGACTTTACGATGGAGTGCTACCCTGAGCAATCAGATTTCTCTATCCCAAATACTTCCATCGCTCCCCATTTGCTCACTCTCACAGAAGAAGAGCAGGAACACCAGACCGTTGCAGAAATGCTTGGCATGATTCCGGCTGCTGTGTAGGGAGGCAAAGAGATGATGAATATTCCCGAAGTCCGGTCACTAGTTGACCGTCCCAACTTCATCGAAACAGCACTGAAATGGCAACCGCCTGTCCTGACTGCATGGGAGCAAATCTGCGCTGACCGTACAGCAAGGCTTCATAACCTTCTGCTGGAGCGCGATTGGAGTATGTGTCAGCAGCTTATTGAAGAATGGCAAACCCAGGAAAAAAACGCAAGAACCCAATCATGCAAAGACCTCTGACGCATAAAGAACAAAAAGTCGTTGATGTGTTTGAAGCCTATCGTCCTGAGCTTGGCATTACTGTCAGACAAAACATCCTCAGTCCCATTACCGGATGGGCTGAAAGCATTGCGGATATGGACGAAGCTGACATTCCTGACCAACCTCAAACAGGGTTTTCCCGAAATTCTTTCATGTACCGGAGGATTGGCAGTTAAACCGAAATAATGACCTTACCTTGAGTTGGGCTGGCACTCCAGCCCTGTTACATCAAATCATGTCACAACTTTTAACCACAGCCATTGCAACAGCTCTCTCCGGTCTGGTCGCTATTCCGGCTACCACCACCATTACTGCTATTTTCCTCACCTGGGGCATAACGCCTTTTTTTGCTGTTGGTAGCGGACTTGCCATGCTTTAGCTGCTGTCCAGCAGTGAGTAAACATCCTATCAACCATTACTTCCTACGGCACCCACAGGAGGTTTAACCAATGGTCAAACAACCTTCAATCACAGTCACTGATGCTGTTGCTATCACGAGCTTGGCGGTCGCAACAGGCACAGCCGCTTACCTCATAGCAAGCGCTGTCAAACCTGAACCAGAGCCAGAACCTACCTCAACACCCGTCAAAACCATTCTCACATCTGACCAGAAGTAAAAATGTTCATTCGATTCTTTCCCAAAAAACCAGACCCACCAGGGCAAAAAATCATGCATCTGGAGAGCTGCACAACCCTTGTGGAAGCGTTTGGCTTCTGCCTGTATGTAACCCGCACAGGCATTGGACTCGAACGCACTGCCCCTATTCAAGAAGAGGAAGACTAAATGAAACGAAACTTCGGTAACGCCAAGCATAAAAACCATGTCAGCTCTGCTGCACCTGGAACGCTCAATGCCATGCACAATCTGTTTGGCATCTCTGTTCACGATTTCCTCAAAGCCTGTCACGGCGACCATGAATCTATCAAAAAGCTCTCAGACCTCGGCAGACTCTCTGAGCTAACCCAAACCAACTTGGAGCCTGCATTGCAAGCAGCAAAACTCACGATTGAGACCACTGGAGATCTCAATAAAGCTCTCTCGGAGCTGGTCAAACAAACCCAAAAGTCAGGAAAGCAGGTCACAACAGCCATTCTGGACTCTCAGTTAGCAGAAAAGCGCTTTGCCAACGAGCTAACTGAAGCCAAAGCCAAATTTGCCAACGACGTAAGTGCTGAAACCTCCAGGCATTTAAGGCAATCAAGCCTAATTCAGATTCGTGGCTATACGGCTGACTTGATGGCACTGGTTAGATACCAGACTGCCATTACCAGAGAACAAAACAAACTGCCACTGGCACAACAGAGCGCTGAAATCGAATACGACAAAGCTGTTGCTGCAACCTTGTGGGCTAAAGGATCAGAAGCTGACCTGAGCAAAATTCCCAAGCCCAACTATAAGGGTAGTGCCTACGGACTAGGAAAGCTCTGGAAGGGCTTTAAAGACACTCTTGGTATCTAACCAACTCTATTTAGGGGTAGTGCGGCGCTCATTCAACACTGACCCCGCACGTTGCAAGAAGGGCAGATACAATGGATGATTTCAACGAGTTAATTCAAGGTTTTCAGGTCGCTGATGAGAATGAGCGTCCGCCTGAAACGTCCGAAGAGTTGGACAATGAGCACCTTGAGGTAGAGATTTCGGCAGCTTTCAGCCAGCACCGGATGATTAATGATGCGCTTGTCACTTTTCTGGGGTTCTCTGCTGTAGGTGAGGGTGTGCTGCTGTTTGCTCAGCTTGGTCTACCAACCTTAGCTACAGGCAGCATCGGCAGTATTGCACTGGCACTTTTTGCGGCTAATACTCTGACCAAAATTGCGATCGCAAACGGTCGTCCTAGCATTGATGGGGACTTCTGGATTGAAGTCGTCAAAACCGGAGCGGCTGGCACAGCTTTATTTGTCTTCTCCCGTGAAAGCCGAGAAATATCCAAAGCATCCCATAAAGGCGCTCAGCAGTTTATTGAAGAAGTCAAAGCTTTTGAAGTCACCGAGCCTGTCAATCCTCTTTGGACAAAGCCAGCTATAGCACTGGTCACACTCATTGTACTCCTGATAATCCTGGTCATTTTTGGGAGGAGGTCATGAGTCTTGATAAATTCCGCAAACAGGAACGCTGGAATACTGGTGCTGTAGTGGTTTTGGGGACTATAGGTATTCTCACATTAGGCGGAGCGTTTTATGGCAGACAAACCATGCTCATTGAGTATTGCTTTCAACCTTCTGATGACCCGCAATTCTGCACTTCAGATAAGCGCTACATCATGCCAGCCCATGAATTTGAAAAACTGGTTGACGCTCCAGCTTCCAATCCTAAAAGCCAGATTCCTAAAAAGGCAAAAGGCTTGAGGATCATCAAGCCAACCAATCCATACAAACCGCTTTGGGGCTTTATCAGTGCTTCGGCTTTTGGACTGGCTTATCTGCTCAATAAAGCCAGAGTGAGAAAACTGCTGGAACTCATGCCTCAATACCGCCAGGAAGTTAAACAGAGTTGGCTGCTCGGTAAAATCAATGCGATTAACCAAGCCCGCAAAGTAGAATACGCAGCCAACCTTGATTGGGAGCTGTGGCAGTTTAGTGCTGACAGGGCAGCAAGAGCAAAGCAGTTATCTATGCTTTCTCCTGAAGAGATAGCACTCTATCAAGAGCAGGCAAGACTTGAAGCGATTCAAGCAGCAGAGCAAGCAATCGCCGAAGCCACTGGTGCTTCAGCAGCAGCACTGCCGCATGGCAATCCTGGGACAGTTGATGAAATTACTAACCCCACAGATAAGATAACTGGTTCCCCAAGCACAAAAGAGGAACTGCTAAAAGCTCTACGCCAGGAATGTCCAGCCCTGTTAAGTCTGGTGAAATCTCACCCGATTCGCTGTGTTGGGGTACAGCGGTCGGGTAAAACCACACTAGCTAAGAAACTCGCACTGCTTAGGATGGTACTGCTGCCAGACCATCAGGTCATTGCCAGTACCCCACATTATGAACCTACAAATGCTTATCCTGATGTGTTTCAGATCGTCGGTATCAGAAACGGCAAGCGCGACTATCCGGCTATCAGAACACAGTGGTACGGGCTAGCCGAACGGGTCAAAGACGGCACAGTTAGCTCAATCACGACCATCTGGGATGAGTTTGGACTGATGGATCAGGTGGTAGAAGCAGAAGATTTAACCAAAGTCTTGACTTCTACCCTGCGGGAGACCATGAAATTTGGCGAATACCCAATCTTCATTGTCCACGGGGAGACTCAAGCGTTTCTTCCTGGCAGCAAAGGGCTGGTCAAGGTATTCCTTAGCGGCACAGTTAGAGTTGAGACCATAGGTGAGAAAACCATTGACGAAGATGGACTCGAAACAATCAAAGGCACAGGCAAATTCAAAGTCAAAGAACTTGATGGCAGCAGGGCAGAAGGCAAGATTCCTGAATGGATGACAGAAGATTTTCTGCTGAACCTTGTGGGGTTCAGAAAAGGTTCGGCTCAAGCCTCTGAACGTTCAGTGAACCCGCCTGAACCAGAAGAAGTTCAAACGCTGAACGTATTACTGGATAAAGCGTTCAGCAATCCTGAACCTCTTGAACCCGCTGAACCTTTTGACCCGTTCAGCTCAGAAATTACCGCAGAAGAGAAGGGCTTTGTCATCGGGTTCAGACGTTCAGGAATGCCTAAAGACGACATCATTCTCAAACTCTGGGGAACCAAAAAAGGCGGCTCCAAAGGCTACCAGGCAGCAAAGAAAAGGCTGGAGCAGATACTCCACGATGCAGGTATCGCCTAACGAAATAGCTCACACATTGATGAAGAAGTAAGGAGGAACGAAAATGCTCACCCCCAAAGAAACCACAAACGCTTGTCAAAAGCTGGCTGAACGCTTCGGCTGTGACTATTTGGAGCTGATGGAGAAGCTGGATGACCTCACTTTGCCAGAAGCCATAGTTCTCAATCAGACTACGCAGGTGCAAATTAACCAAGCTGCGATGGAAAGCCAGCAATCAAACCAGAAGTGAACCGTCTCAGCAAAAAATAACAGGAAGCAAAAGCCATGACCGAACTCACCCCGGCGCAAAAACATCAAGCCCACGACCTGGTTGCCCGTTTGAAAAAAGCTGAAGAACGGCTCAATGAAGCCATAGCCGCTTATAACGACGCTTTGATTGGTGGCTTTGGCAAATGGGTGTCTGATAAAGAAGATGCTTATAATTCAATTGCCAAACAAGGAAACGCACTCCTGTCCAGCACTCACCCTGATTTTCTCAAACTGGAACTTGCCTGGGTGGAGCTGAGTGAACCCATCAAACTCAATCCAGGGCTTATCAATTGGCAAGCCTGGGCAGACGGACTGGAAGAATTGGGCGTAGGCGGGCTGGATGCAGAGAGCCTCAAAGCTGATACTGTTCGCCTTGATGAATACCAAGTCCTGCGCAAGATGGATGAAGCATTCCTGAACTGGTATGAGCAGCAGCTAGATGTGCTTTACTGTGAGAATGCCGCTGAGGAACTGACAGAATTAGCTGCCACAATCCCCTGGGAACAAAGAGGGCTGGATAGCAAAAAACATTTGTGGCTCAATTACGGCATCAAGTTCCTGACAGCAAAAGCCCGCCAGCGCAATGAAGATTATGACGAAGATGAGGAGAATGAAGAACCACTGCCTTTCGATGTGGTGAACCTTGAGCGCCGAGCTTCAGCCCTGTTACCACCAACCTCTGAACCAACAGACGAAGAAATAGCAGCCCTGCGGCGCATTGTCAGAGCCTGGGTTCCCGATGGCAGTTCAAAAGACTGGTGTGAAGGACTAATCACCGGACTGGTCTTATATCCCCAGACCAGGCTGGTCTTAAAAGACCATCTTATTCCAGTAGCCCTCAAACTGCTCAAAGAGGAATGCGCCCAAGCCCCTTACTGGCGTTAGAACAACCATCCTGTATGCATCAACCCAAGTTTTTTCTCAAAGGAGCATCATGAAACAGAACATAGAAGCTATCCGCAAACAACACGAGAAGTGGCTAAAACAACTAGAAACACTGGCTGTTCAAGCTATTGCCACCGGAGAGTGGGATGACTTTTTCTTTCACATCATGGATTTTACAGGCTGGTCACGAATTGACACGTACTAGAAGGTACTATGAACCGACAGCAGCACAATAGCCCCCCCCTTGACTTTCCCTTGGTTCAGTGTAGTCAACTATCCTAAGATAGAGGAAGCGAAACAATCTAACTCCATAACTCAAGCACTATACCATCCCCCACCTCGTGAAGAGAGGCGGGGGTATTTGTTTAGCGGTAAAGTAAAAGGTTATTGTTTCAACTCTGAAACCGCAGAAAACGAAAGCTGGAACATCTCAAGGAATAAAAGGCGTGACGAAAGATTCCCCAGAAAACCTCCCTGACACAACTAAACCGAGTGAGGTTTATCTTTCCATGCTCAACGACGTTATCGAGCTGATGGAAGCCTCCCGTCGTAAGGCATCCCGCTCTATCAACTCAATTATGACAGCAACCTATTGGGAAATTGGACGGCGGATTGTCGAGTTCGAGCAGTCGGGGGAGAGCAGGGCTGAGTACGGCAAACAACTCATCTCACGCCTCGCCCATGACCTCTCAGCTCGGTTTGGAAGAGGATTTAAGAAAACTAATCTCTTTCAGATGCGTTCTTTTTATCTGACCTACTCTAATGTGCTGCAAACTTTATCTGAACATTCGGGAACCGAAGAGATTTTCCAGACAGTGTCTGGAAAATTCCCCTTGCCCTGGTCTCATTACGTCCAATTACTTTCGGTCAAATCAAACGAAGCCAGAGACTTCTATGAGGCACAAGCCTTGCAAGGAGGGTGGTCAGTCCGGCAGCTACGACGGCAGATTTCAACCCAATTCTACGAGCGTACCTTATTATCTCGCAATAAGGCAGCAATGTTGGAAAAAGGCACTCAGTCTCTCCCTTCAGATACCATCTCCCCTGAAGAAGAGATTAAAGACCCCTTTGTTCTGGAGTTCCTTGCTCTCAAGGATGAGTATTCAGAAAGCGACCTCGAAGAAGCACTCATCCAGCATATTGAGAGTTTCCTTCTGGAATTAGGACAGGACTTTGCCTTTCTTGGTCGTCAGCGTCGCTTGCGTATCGGCGACCAATGGTTTCGCGTGGATCTGGTCTTTTTCCACCGCCGTCTGCGATGTCTGGTCATTATAGATCTCAAGCTCGGTGAGTTCTCCCATGCAGATGTAGGTCAAATGCACCTGTATTTGAACTACGCACGAGAACACTGGACGCTCGAAGAGGAAAATCCCCCCGTAGGACTGATTTTGTGCAACAGAAAAGATGAGGCAGTAGCTCACTACGCTTTAGCAGGGTTACCCAATAAGGTTATGGCTGCTGAGTATCAAACCACTCTACCAGATGAAAAGCTCTTGGCTGAAGAACTCGAACGAACCCGCAAAAGAATAGAAAACCGCTCGTTAGAGGAATGAGAGTATATTCCTCAATCCTTTTTGGTCTCCCCCGCACCTTAGTATAGAGAAAGTAAAACTGTCTAACTTTACTTCTTCACACTTCCTCCCCCCTACGCTCCTTGAACGAGGCGTAGGATTTTCTTTTGCAGTACAATATAAGATTGCCAAAAAGATAACAGGTGGCATCAAAGGGTGAAAATCGACCGTCATGGTAAAGGTAAAGTTTTAGCGGTAGAAGAGATTCAGCTTTTGTTCAGCGAGGGACTAAAAACTCTTCGCGATCGCTGCCTCTTTGGAGTGTGCCTTTATACCGCAGCTCGAATTAATGAAGCGTGTACTCTAAGACGAGTAGATGTCTTTGATAAAAAGCGGCAAGTAAGACCAGAATTAATCATCAGAAAGCGCAACACAAAAGGGAAACTGGATACTCGCTGCATTCCTGTAGGTGAAGACTTACAAGCACTTCTCACCGAATACAGCCCACCACTTCACCAGTACTGGCTTTTTCCAGGAAGGCATAACAAAAGCCACATAAATCCCATGTCAGCATCCAGAATTTTAAGGATAGCCTTTGAAGACATTGAAATAGAAGGAGCCTCCACCCACTCCCTGCGCCGTACAGCACTTACCACCATGCATAACAACCGAGTCCCTTTGAGAATCATCCAGCGGGTGAGCGGTCATCGCTCTTTAGCTACACTGGAAGAATATTTGGCGGTAAGCGATGATCAGGTCAAGGGGGCAATCTCAAGCCTCTCTCAGATATCCTACGTCAACAAATTAGGGACTTCCAAAAAATAAAACATCCCACAAAGAGAATGATAATCATTGTCATGGGTGGAGAGGAAGGGTGACTTTTCGCCCCCTTTGCTCCCCTTTTTATAGTAAATTTGAGCTGGAGTGATTTTT
>JAAHGL010000064.1 GCA_010692635.1 Symploca sp. SIO2C1
GTAGTCAAGGAAATAGTCCGACTGTTCCCCGTTTCTAATATTGTTTACGAGTACATCAAAGCTCGTGGAGACAAAGGATTTAGTCCAGCGATGGTAGGCCAAAAAGTCATGTTGGAATGGTTGAGTAAAATCGCACCAACATCAACTATATTTGGTTGGGAGACGTATAACATTCGACAATGGCTAAGGCTTCCCAAGGACAAGTCTGACAAATCAAAAGCTTGTGAACAAACCCACAGTAATGATGGTGTTGCACTAGCAGCCAGCCACTTCATTAAGTGGAAGCAATGGTATTCAGCTTCATCCCATGGCGGCTACTGGGATGGGGAGGTTGTCGTTACTCAAGCACCATTTAATACCAAATCCGCTTTACCAAGGGTCTATTAAAAAAAATCAAAGCCTTTGTCTGGAAAAGATTTGGGGATTTTGATAAGTACCCCACAATAACCGGATTTGGTATCAATACCGTAAACGTAAAGGCGGAACTGTTACACCGTTTGGCTTGCGTTCTGGTGACGAGAGTTCAAGCACTCAAAGCCGGACAAGTATACAGAGGCTGGATAGGTGGTTATACCCAAACAGCAAGGACGAAAAATGTCTCAATTTATGATGTCAACTGGAAAAGAATCGGGCAGTTCTCTCCTAACAAAGTCAAGCCGCTCAAGCGCTCTACTAAATTACTCGTCAGTGGGTGACATCCTGGCCGACATTCTGAGCACCGTTAAGCCTTGCGGCTATAACGGGGGACTCCTGTCGGAAGAGGTTGAATTCTTAAATCGATTTGAAATTTAACCTAATACCTAACCCCTAACCCCTAACACCTAATACCTAACACCTTCTAACTTCACATTTATCAGTACAGCATTAGTCATATCAGCATTACTCAAGTTAGCATTAGTGAGATCAGTGGAGATGAGATAAGCGTTACTCAAATCAGCATTAGTGAGATCCGCCTGCCTTAAATTCGTACCAGTCAAATCAGCATTCGCTAGCTTAGCTAAACTCAGTCCTGCACCTACTAAGTTAGCTCCAGAGAGATTAGCACCAATTAAGGCAGCAACAGTAAGATTGGAACCATTGAGGTTAGCACCAGTTAGGTTAGCGTAAATTAAGCTAGCACCAGCTAAGTTTGCATTGGTGAGTTCAGCACTTCTTAAATCAGCATCAGTGAGGTTGGCACCAGAGAGATTTGCTTCTCTCAAGTCAGTATTACTCAAGAGTGCATCTGATAATTCAGCTCCACTGAGATCACATCCTACACAAACTCCTGTTCGCCGTAATTGCTCCAAGTGGACTGGATTCAGAGCCTTGGCAGTTTTTGGTAGGCTCAAAGAGGTTAGGAAAATAGCAAGAGTCAGTAAAAACTGGTGTGTAACAAACTTCATCAAAATACTCCGCTTGAACCTATTACCATCAAGCACTAGATCAAAATACTCTACAGATTAATTGTGATGGACATTCTCGAAATTCTCAAGCAAGACTATCAACGGTTTCCTGCTGAGCAAACTTACAGTATCTATGCCAAGGATGTTTTGTTTAAAGATCCCCTCAACCAATTCCGTGGAATCGAACGCTACCAGGAAATGATTGCCTTTATCAATACGTGGTTTAAAGCTCCTAAACTCGAACTTCACAATATTGAACGCTCCGGGGACACTATTGAAACCAGATGGACACTCAATTGGACAACACCATTACCTTGGCAGCCTCGGATTGCCATTCCTGGTTGGAGTGAACTCAAGCTTAATGATGAGGAGCTGATTGTTTCCCACATTGATTATTGGGACTGCTCACCCTTTGATGTGCTTAAGCAACACTTTTTTCCAGTACAAGCAAGAAATGATTAAACTATCAATTAGATGCATTTTGACACTCCCCTGCCTAAAAGGCGAGGGGATTCTTCCTTCATCCAGCGAACTTAATTTTGGTAAAATTGATGTAATGGACGCCTCATATCCTTAGCAAAGCCAAGAAGCCCCTGTGCGCGGTGTTCATAAAGTAATTTCCCCTGTGAATCGAACAAAAAGGTTCCCCCTCGCTGCGTAAGATAAGCTGCATTTGGCACATAGGTATTCCAGTGACTTAAAACCTCTGTCATATTCCGCAATCGCAGGGTTGCCAGTTCAAAGGGTCGCTGAAAACCTTTGCCACCTGCCAGCTTGAAGAATGAGCCTTTGATAGGAGGAAGTAGTAGAGTTCGCACAACCTCCTGATCGTCGAGCAACTGAGGAGCTTGATGATCGCCCCAATAGCCCCGAAATACTTCAGCTAGAGTACCAGGACTACCAATACCTGCACACATCAGCAGCAGGTTCAAGTAAGCATTTAGAGTTGTTGAGAATCCTGATACTTTGAGCGATAGTCCTGGATACAAATCAAGTTGGTGGTGCAGCTGTGCACTTGGAGAAACAAACAGCCAATCGTAAGGAAATCCTGTGTAGCCGCAGAATCGCTTACCAGAAGAGCGATCACCGATACCAACAGCTCGTATGATTATCCCCTCATCCTGAAACTGTTTTGCCTCTTTTTGAAGCCACCAGGCGTATTCGAGACTATCGAAATCTCCTAGTTGGGGCCAGACAAGTAGCAGCAGACGGGTAGCTGACTCACAACCCTTCACAAGCGGCATGATAGCTCCATCACTTACCCGCTGGCACTGAGTCTGATTGAAGATTGCGTAAGGATTCATAGGCTTCTGGAGTTTAGACTATCAGTTCATAAATAGCCTATAAATTGTCAGAGTAACTGGACTCGCTAAAATATGCGATCGCACTTCTAGCTCAACACCTACAATCTATCAAATTTCCTGGAGGTGTCAGTGGCATTGCTGAAACTCCATAGTAGGAATAATACCAATCGACAAAACGAGGAATTCCTTCTTCAATGGGAGTCTTTGGTTTAAAACCGACATCTCTTGTCAATTCTTCAATATCAGCATAGGTTTCGATTAGTTCCCCTAGTTGAAGAGGAAGCAAATTTTTTTTTGCTGTCATACCCAGGCAATCTTCTAAAACCTCAATGAAGTGCAGTAATTCTACCGGTTGATTATTACCAATATTGTAAAGTCTGTAAGGGGCAAGACTTTCCCAATTAACTTGCTCGTTCAAAGAGTTACTATTCTTTTGTGGTGGTCGTTCTAGAACCTTAATTACTCCATCAATAACATCATCAATGTAGGTAAAATCTCGGCGCATTTTTCCATAGTTATACACATCAATGGATTGCCCTTCTAGAATAGCTTGAGTGAACCGAAACATTGCCATATCTGGACGTCCCCAAGGACCGTAAACACTGAAAAAGCGCAGACCTGTAGTGGATATACTATACAAATGACTATAGGCATGTGCCATTAGTTCATTCGCTTTTTTGGTCGCTCCGTATAAACTTACAGGGTAATCTACCTTATCTTTAGTGGAAAAAAAGATGTTTTTATTAGCTCCATACACTGAACTTGATGAAGCATAAACTAAGTGACTAACCCTCTCCTGTCGACAGCCTTCTAGAATATTCATGAACCCAACTAGGTTGCTATCTACATAAGCATGAGGATTTTCTAGAGAGTAATGTACTCCTGCTTGACCTGCTAAATTAATCACTTGTTCTGGCTTGTAGTAGGCAAATAATTCAGCTACAACTAAGCGATCAACTATATCTAGCTTGTGAAAATGGAAATTGGCGTGATTTTGCAACTGAGCCAAGCGGTTTTTTTTTAAACTGACATCATAGTAACTATTTAGGTTATCGATACCAATAACAGTTTTTCCTTGACTCAGTAATTCCTGACAAAGGTGAAAGCCAATAAAACCCGCTGCACCAGTAACTAAAGTATTGTTCATCTTAGTAAATCCTTTGATTTGTTGTTACAATTACGAACTAGTATCACTTAGCAGTTATCATTTACACCTCTTGAAAATTGCTAAGACTTTTACCATATTTTTCCTTTATTATCACCAATTGATGTTTTTTGAGCACCTAAATAGGATTGTAATAGCAGTGAGTGAAGTAACGGTTTAGTTGCCGTTCTGCTGACAAGAGCATTTGCTCCAGCCAAGGGTTGCATTGCCCAAGGGAAAGATTTTGAAGGAGAGGTTGAAGGAATACTTGATGGCGTCGTTCTCCCAAGCCTTTATACAACCGTGTAATGTATCCTTGGTCTTGCTTGAGGTTCCATTTAGCTGTGAAATGTTCCAAACTAGAAACTTCCCAAGCATCACTCCATCGAAGCATAAAATAGGGAATATCTGACAACTCAAAGGGAGGTCCTGGTACATAGGTAACAACAGCAGTTGGCTCAAAGTAAATAGTTCCCCCAACTTGAGCTACGCTCAGACAAAAATCGATATCTTCTCGTGTACTCAGCAATCCTTCATCAAGGAAACCAGTTTGATCGAAGATGGAAGTGCGGACTAACATACAGTGGAAATGTGCTAACTTAGATTGCTGCTGTTTGAGTTGCGTTTGCACTTCAGCAATGGGGCAGTTGAGGAAATGGAGCTTTTCATGTAACTTGCGCTTAATTTTGTCTCCCTTAACTTGCAAATAAATCCAAGCTTCACCACCGGCTAGATGTATCGTTTCGTGCAAGTTATTAGAAATGCAGGTAAGGGGAGAGACAACTGTTGCTTCTGTCTGTTGTGCACATCGCATCAATTTTTCTAACCAACCGGGAGCAACATCAATATCGTTATCAATAAAGACAACATACTCAGTTTTAACTTGATGCAATCCAAGGTTTCTTGCCTGATTGGAACAGAGATAGTAATCAGTTCTAATTAACTCAAATCCTTTTTCCTGTGCTTGTCTTTCCAAGTAGTGTTTAACATGGGGCGGGGAGCCACCATCTACATAAATGAGAGAAAATGGGTAGCTTGTGTGTTCATAAATGCTTTCTAGGGATTGGCGAGTATAGCTAAAACGCTCATGAGGTGAGACAACAAGGGTAACTTCTGGTTTAGTCATAATTATTAT
Organism: Symploca sp. SIO2C1; assembly: GCA_010692635.1. Lineage (GTDB taxonomy): Bacteria > Cyanobacteriota > Cyanobacteriia > Cyanobacteriales > Coleofasciculaceae > Caldora. The sequence continues at coordinate 4,969 of JAAHGL010000064.1, forward strand.
TGTTTTTATTTTTCATTCTTGACATTTTTTTAACTATCTATGTAAGGGGAAATTCAACTCGCATTTTATATTGAGTAAACAATAAATAATGTTGTTACAACAGACAACAATAGCATTAAAATTAAAGAGGCAGATACAACATAAAAAATAGCAATAGTCTTAAAGAGTAGAGAATGGGAGCAAATCAAACGATATTTGATAGTTTTTGCTACCTCCACTTCTCCCACTACTCCTGCTGACTCTCCAGCGACTTGATTTATCTCGGGAATGTATTTGGAGTGAATAGCTGGGAACAATGCGCTGTAAAAGTTTTGCTAGTAAGGTACTTGCGGCTGTGGGTGGACCAGTGGTGATGTAATAGAAGCCAGCTTCAGTTAAAATTTCTGGGTCGAGGAAATTGCGGCCATCAATTAGTACAGGCGTCTTCATCAGTTTGGCGAGTTTGGCATAGTCCAGGTTGTAAAACTGTAACCAGTCCGTCACTAATACCAAAGCATCACAATCGTGAGCAAGTTGTTCTGGTTCAGTCACGATTGTGACATTGACTGGCATAGGATCCTTACTAGCGTAAGCAACAATCGGATCATAAGCTTTGATTTTGGCATCAAGCTGACTGAGTTGCTCAATCAGCTCCAAGATCGAGGTGTCACACATATTATCAGTGTATGGATTGAAAGTTAGACCCAGTAAACCAATGTTTTTGTCCTTTAGGGTTTCGAGGGCTTGCTGAAGTTTTTCCACAACCACCAGACATTGGTGTTGGTTCTTACCCACCGTAGCTTGTAGCAGTTGGGCATCATAGCCATAGTCATCAGCTATATTAATCAGAGCAGAGAGATCTTTGGGAAAATAAGAACCACCCCAACCCATACCAGCTTGTAAAAGTTTGTTGCCAATCCAGGAATCAAGTCCAATGCCTTTGGCAACATGGTTAACGTTAGCACCAACGCGATCGCAAATATTGGCTACTTCATTGATAAAGCTGATTTTGGTTGCCAGGGAGGCATTAGCTGCATAATGAATCACCTCTGCTGAATTCAGGTCGGTGATAAGCACATTTACTGGAGGTAAGGTAGGATCCGCAGCAATTTGCCGCTCAATGATTGGAGCATACAGTTCTTGCATAATTGTGATTGCTTGCTTACTGTTGCTGCCTAGAATAATTCGCTCTGGATTGAAGGTATCGTAGACTGCTAAGCCTTCCCGCAAGAATTCCGGATTGCTGACGATATCAAACTCGGTATTAACTTCCTCCTGATGCTCTGCCAACTTATCTAAGATCAATTGGTATACCCAATCTCCTGAACCAATAGGCACAGTCGATTTATTGACAATTACTTTATATCCGCTATTGAGGTGAGCTCCAATCCCACAAGCAACAGCCTGAATGTAGCGAGTGTCACTTTCTCCCTTAGGTAAGGGTGGGGTATCCACCGCAATAAATATTACTTGACCATGATTTATACCAGCTTGAAAGTCTTTTGTGAACTCAAGTTTCCCAGACTTCATTGTCGATTGCATAATTGCTGAGAGTCCTGGCTCATAAATAGGAGATTTTCCAGACTGCATCAAAGCAATTTTGACTTCATTGTTATCTACACAGATAACATGATGTCCAATATATGCTAAACAGGCACCGGTTACTAGACCAACATATCCAGTACCTATAACACAAACACGCATAGAAATAATTCTCCAGCAATTAATAAAAATTAATAATTTATTCACTATGAGCAATTGCCCACTGTAAATTAATGAAAATCTTTCTGCCCTTGCTTACTTTGCTTAGCCTGTTTTCTTGACCTACTTTTTATACAAGGGCTCGGAAAGAATTTAGCTGAGCCGATTTGGAAATATCGGGAACAGTACTTTGTGTTTCCATCTGTAGAATCGCAAGTCGCCATGAACAGTTCATGAAGCTTTTATGAGAAAAGTTTCATGTACGGGTCCCAGCAAATTTTCATCTCCCTTTAGAAAGAGTGCTTAGGGAAGTGGTCTACTGGAGCTCAGGGGATTGTAGATTGGGTGATTTTAGATTTTAGATTTTCCCTTACTTAAAAGAACTGGTTTTGTATTTGTTTAATCTTAAATATCCGATTCTCCAATCTTCCTTCATTAACGAAGCTCACTAAATTCGTGATATGTAGTAAGAGTTAGTAACCAAGTTTTTCCGCTTGGCAATAGATTTGATGAGGTACCTCACTAAAGTACTTAAACAGGGCAGGACATAACCATCCTTCTAAATTTTGTTGCTGCCAGCGATACCAATGCCCACCGTATTGCTCTCTTTCCCAAACTAGTTCTACCTGATAACCTGGAAAGCGGTTTTGAGAAAATAACAGCTTAAAACCTTGGTCTGCATTAGGAATATCTTTTACTATCAAATCAATCATTTCAGGTATACCACTGACAAATGGCTCTCTGACAAGTCCTACTCGCTCATCATCAAATACCCAAGTTTGCTCATAGCGGTAGGGAAAAATAACCATCATTGTGTTGGACATTAAGGGTGAACTCCTTTACATCCCAATCCTAAGAGGATTGGGATAAGTTAACTACCTATTCCTGGTATTAAGTGGCTCCCCAAACGCTTAAGAGCACGGTTGGCAACCTCAGAGTAACTTAATTTACCGCACATAAGTTTCAATATCACCTGAGTAGAGCTAGGGCGCTTAACACCCACGTTGTAGCCAACTTCGGGAATTCTGTAAAAGGTTTGTGCTAGACGTTTGGCCCACGCCATATCACTGCCCCATTCTTCATTCATGATCTGAGTATACTTTTCTAGAGCATCTCCCTCGCCACCAATTGCACAGTTAATTGCCTCGGCTGCCTTCAAACCACTAAAGATAGAGGGACGAATTCCCTCTGCTGTAAACGGATCTACTACACAAGCAGCTTCCCCTGCCAAAATAGCATTTTGTGTGTGTAGGGGTTGGTAACCGTCCCAAAGGCAAAGAGGATGACCATACTGTTTATAGGCTTTGAGATCAACGCCAAATTGCTGACTATAGTCAGCTACCATACCTTTAAGATTTTGCGCTCCACCACCCCGGAACATCCCAATACCAAGTGAGTAGCTTCCTGCTTTAGGAAAATTCCAAATGTAACCATTTTTGACCATACCAAAGTCAAGGTGAATTATAGGTTCGTTGGTAGAAGGTGCAGGAGTCTCGGACTCTAAGGCTCCCCCCATACTTCGTTTGCGTTTCTTGAAGCCTAGCCATCTGGCCATTGGTCCTTTCCCACCGTCAGCAGCAATAAGATAACGACTACTAAAAGATTCATTAGCTGTGTTTACTTGCCAGCGATCGCTTTTAAACTCAATACCAGTAACTTCTGTTTGCTCTTGCAGTTGAGCTCCTTGTTTTTGCGCCTGCTGGACTAAAAAGTGGTCGAAAACATTTCGCATTACCATCCAGATTGGTTCTGGTGTTTCCATTACCACTTCTACTGGATCACCCATTTTCCAGGTGTAGCGAATTTTATTCGCCTTTACAGATATGGCAGGGGTAAAGTCAAAGTCAAACCATTCTTGCACTATAGGTGAAACCCCTCCACCACAAGGCTTATACCGAGGTAAAGATTCTTTTTCCAGCACGAGAACCGAGTGCCCACGCTTGGCGAGGTGATAAGCTGATGTACCACCAGCAGGACCAGCACCAACGATTATGCAGTCAAACATTTTGCTTCAATTTTCTCTAGCCATTATCGCGAGAATAGCACAGGGTCAGGAGCTGCGTCTCTGAAGAAACACGCTCATGCGCTAATGGCTAATTGCTAATGGTTAATGGCTAATGGCTAATTGCTAATTGCTAATGGTTAATTGCTAATCTCTGAAGAAACACCGAGTCTCCGAGTCAGGAGGGAAGAGAAATTGACTTGTTTCTTCTATTCGTAGGGGGTGGCGCGCCACCCGTCAGGCGCCTTTAATGAGGATGAGTTAATTATTTAATATCATTAGATGGGTAAGGGCAGGTTGACGCAAGAGGCTTGCTATGTAATAGCTTCATTTTAGATTAGGATCTATTTTTAAGCTAAGGTAGCTTCCAGCTTGTTACCGTCAACACCTAAGTGACCATATAAGATATGTCGTTCACTCTTGCTCATAATTTCTAGATGCTTGCGGTTAAATGTATAAGTAGTATCGCGAATCTGACATTCAAGAGCAGTCGCTTTATTCTCAGACCAGACAATGTGTCCCTTGCTAGCTTCTATAACATCAAAACTCAAAAACTGCTTGGGTTGATAGTCGATGGAGATGATTGCGGATGAAACTGCTTTAGATGGTTGGTAGATAGTTGCTGGCATTTTTTTATTTAATTAAAACTGCTGAGTGTCTAGTTTAAGTCTATGTATATTGTTTGTCAGTAATTACAATTACTGACAGTTAAATAAATTTAGGTTAGATTGTAGATTTGTCTGTATACTTTGTAAGTGAAATTCCGGATAAGAACATCAGATTGTAAAGTACTCATGAACATTATAAAGGTTTAATGAATACTTTACAAAGTATAAGAGGTATATTCTTTATATTTGAGAGACATTGTCACAGAACAAACAACGACTGGATAAGTTATTAGTAGATTTAGGACTCTGCTCATCTCGACAGTTAGCGCAGCGACTAATTCGTGCTGGCGAAGTGAGGGTGAATCAGCAAGTAGTTGATAAGCCAGGAACTGAGGTGAAGACAACTGCTGAAATTCAGATTAAGGAGAAGCCACCTTACGTTTCCAGAGGGGGTGAAAAGCTGGCTAAAGCTCTTGAAGTGTTTGGGATTTCTGTAGAGGGACGCATTTGTCTGGATGGTGGTATTTCTACTGGTGGTTTTACGGACTGCTTACTACAAGCTGGGGCAAAACGAGTTTACGGGATTGATGTCGGTTATGGACAAGTTGCTTGGAGTTTGCGGAATGATCAGCGAGTTGTTTTGAAAGAACGCACGAATCTGCGCTATCTTCAACCAGCTGATTTGTATGGTGACTTAGCTGATAATTCCCTCGAGTATTCCTTGAGAAATGCTAAAGAAATATATGCTGATTTGGGAGTTGTGGATATTTCTTTTATTTCTCTGACTAAAGTTCTTGATGCCTTGTGGCAACTGCTTACTCGCTCCCGTGAATTAGTATTGTTGGTGAAGCCACAGTTTGAAGTAGGACGTGAGCGTGTTGGCAAAAAAGGAGTAGTGCGCGATCCTAATGATCAGGCAAAAGCGATCGCACAAGTATTACAAGCTGCACAGCAACGAGGTTGGGTATATAAGGGCTTAACTTGGTCACCCATTACGGGACCGGCTGGTAATATTGAATATCTGCTTTGGCTAGGAATTGATAGTGATCAACAGCCTCCTGATTTAGCCACAATTCAACAAATTACAAACTCCGCCTTCTGACTTCTTGCACTAGTGCAGCGCGGCAAAAGTAACTAACCAGTTTGAGATCGTTATAATCCTTACTCTATAAGCATTCTAAATTCTAAATTCTAAATTCCGCGCAGCGGCACTAGGCTCCCTATAATAACTTCGGTAAGATTTCCTCCTTAGCCCTTTGAATGTCTTCCGGGAAATCGATCTCTATCCAAGGTATACCAGTAATTTCTTCGTACCCAAATGCCTCCGGAGTATCTAGCAAAAGATCTCGGATGGCATCCTCATAAGGTTCTTCCTGGAGTCCTTGGATAACATAGTGTTCAGTACGACTAACTAGACGGCTAGCAATTGCGCTAGAAAAGCGAAAGAACCCTACAGATTCACCACAAAAATCATAGACAAGCTCTGGGGAGACTTGTTTGCGAAACTCCAGTAACTGACCATTTTTGATACACAGTTTGACAGGTTCCTCTCCAGGTTCAAAATCCCGATCCAGTAAGAAGCAGTTTTGGATATCAGTATTTACCAATCGCTCAAGCAGGCGGTAATCGTACAAGACATCGGCATCCATCAATAATACGTCATCGACTGCCGCCAGATGCTCTCTTGATGTCCAAAGACTAATGATACTTCCCCTATGGTAATCAGGGTTGTAAACAGTAGTTACCCAATCTTGAGCACCAACTGCCTCAATTTTCTCTTGGATCTTGGTAGCTTGGTAACCCACAACGATCGCTACTTCGCCAATCTGGCAGTGACGCAGGCACTCTAAATGCCTTTCTAGTAATGATTTGCCGTTGAACTTGAGTAAACACTTTGGTTGATCACGTCCATCCTTACCTAAGCGATTTCCAACACCAGCAGCTAGTATAATTGCCTTCATCATCAACTCATAGCAGAATTTATTGATAGTTAATGGATAATTAAAATCTAAAAAACATTCTTATAAGCTTGCCAGACTTGATGAACAAAACAACTCAATTGTCTGGGTGCATCTAAGTTGTTGACATACGGAGCATCTGGGTTATTCAATTGTCCTAACAGAGAAATCACCTCGGTATCCAGAGCTAATCGAAATAAACTAGCAGGCCACAGTAAATCTGAACCCTGGCGTAAGTCGTATAAAATTAACTGTTCTGGTGATGACAAGGGTAGGGATTGATTGTCTGCTGGTATTGCCAGCATTAAAGGACGCACCCAACAAACCTGCCGCGATGAGACAATTTCAATGACTTCAGCGTATAAACAGGTATGTTCATGCTCTAAACAAACAATCTGGCGAGGCTGAAACTGTTGGGCCGAACCGATTGAGACTTGCTTCACTATAGAAAAAATATGTTAGAGCAGGTTATTTTTCAGATACTAGGAACTAATTTAATCCTACCAGCATCCATCTCCGACATTAATAATTCAAGAGCTTCGTAATCAACATCCGAGATATAACCTAGGCGGCTCAATTCATTATTAATTTGGTTTTCTATATCTGGAGTTAGTTGCCTAATATAAAGTGTTTTCTCTACTAGCTGACGAATTACACCTGTACTATTCACAGTTATTTACCTATATAAAGTTCTATACTTGTAATTATCGAATGAATCTCTAGCTAATGTGTTGACTGAAGTTCAATACATTAAGTGATCTCAATCACTATATGGATGGGGCTCAATTGTCAGTTAACTTTCTCTATTTAATTTGGACTATACCCTTGGAATGGTTAAGAATGTTCACAGAGCGTTAACTTACCTGAAAAAGTAAATTTCTTCCTGATGATAGTTTTAAAAACTCGTAAATTAAGGTATTATACCCAGTCCATCCTATGAAATACTCCTGAGTAGCGACAAGTTAGATAGTCAGGGTGCTCCCCGACTCCAGAATGACAGCAGTTGCGCCCTTGGAGAATGCTCAAGAAATTGAATTACTAGAACTTAGATTATCGGTAAATGCTTACAAAGCGAGGTGGTGAACACTTCGCTACTTTAGTCAATAATTGGTGTTAATATAGCATCTAAACTATAAAAAGTCAAAGAATTTGAGTATACCTATACACATTTTTTTTACAAAAAAACTAAAAAAATTAAAAAACTATAATTTATTGATGAATATGCTGCAAAATCGTGCTATTTGGGGATTTACTCCGTAAATGCACTTAGGTGTTTTAAGGAACTCCCTGTCTATTATTTTTAGTAAATTAAGTGTGAGGAACAACTATGTCAAATGCAATCAGGGATTCACAAATAAGCATTATTCAACCTTCTGGTCATGTTAACGCCTCTAATGCTGGTGAGTTTCAACTTCAGCTGACAAAAGCTATGGTGTCAGAAGAGCATTCGGTTTTGTTGGTTGACATGCATCAGGTAGAATCTCTTGACAGTGCTGGCTTGATGGCATTAGTTTCTGTTCTGAGTCTGGCTCAAAGTCTACAGCGGCGTTTTAGTCTTTGCTGTGTAGCTCCCTCGATTAGAATCATTTTCGAGCTAACTCAGTTAGATAAAGCCTTTGAGATTTTTGATAGTCGTGATGCTTTTGCTGCCACAATTACCTAAATGTGTTAGGGGTTAGATGTTAGGTGTTAGGGGTTAGGTAGAGAGGTTAGACTGATGTCCTTGTTGGATGTTCTTACAAAAGAGATAAGTAAACCAGCACGTTATCTAGGTAACGAGTTGGGGGCGGTACACAAACCTTGGGAAGCTGCCAGGGTGCGCTGGGTTTTAACTTATCCAGAAATTTATGAAGTGGGTGCTTCTAATTTGGGTCATGTTATTCTTTACAACATCTTGAATACCCAGCCCAGGCAATTGTGCGATCGCGCTTATTTACCTGCACCAGATTTAGCAGCTAAACTACGGGCAACCCAAACGCCTCTATTTGCAGTAGAAAATCAGCGATCGCTCACTGATTTTGATATTTTAGGTTTTAGTCTCAGCTATGAACTAGGGGCAACCAATATTCTGGAAATGCTGGATTTAGCTGGAATTCCCCTTACTTGGAGAGAAAGGCAAGAGGAGCCGGGGAGATTCCCTAATAACCAATCCCCATTTCCCCTAATCTTTGCTGGGGGACAAACTGCTACTTCTAATCCTGAACCCTATGCTGACTTTTTTGACTTTATTGCCTTAGGAGACGGGGAAGAACTGCTGCCGGAGATTGGTTTGGTTTTAGAAGAAGGTAAGACAGCAGGTTTAAGTAGAGAAGAATTACTACTGGATTTGGCACAAGTTCCAGGAGTATACGTACCCCAATTCTACGATACAGCAGAGGACGGATCGGTTCATCCCCTTCGCCCCGATGTGCCAGCAAGGATTCTACGGCGGGTGGCAACACCGATTCCTGCTTATTCTATTGGACTGGTGCCTTATATTGAGACAGTACATGACCGACTCAAAATTGAAGTAAGACGAGGTTGTACTCGCGGTTGTCGCTTCTGTCAGCCAGGAATGCTCACTCGTCCGGCACGGGATGTGGATGGGGAACAGGTAGTGGAAGCGATTGAAGAGGGGATGCGTGCTACTGGCTACAATGAGTTTTCCTTGCTATCCCTAAGTTGTTCTGACTACCTGGCACTACCAGCAGTGGGGATGGAAATCAAAAATCGTCTTAAGGATGAGAATATTTCCCTATCCTTGCCTAGCCAGCGGGTAGACCGTTTTGATGAAAACATTGCTAATATTTTAGGCGGCATACGGCAGAGTGGTTTGACTTTTGCTCCAGAAGCGGGAACCCAAAGATTGCGGGACATTATTAATAAAGGATTGACTAATGAAGAACTGCTCCGAGGAGTAAAAATTGCCTATGAACAGGGCTGGGATAAGGTCAAGCTTTACTTTATGATTGGTCTACCAGGGGAGACGGATATCGATGTGTTGGGAATTGCTGAAACTCTCAGCTGGTTGAAACAGGAATGCCAAGCTCATGGCAAGAAATCCCTTAAGTTCAATATCACAATTTCTAACTTTACCCCCAAACCTCATACCCCTTTCCAGTGGCATTCGGTTTCGACAGCGGAGTTTGAGCGCAAGCAGGAGTTACTCAGACAGGCATTTCGTCGAATGAAAGGCATCAAGGTGAACTACACTGATGTCCGGATTTCTGCTATGGAAAACTTTGTCGGACGGGGAGACAGACGCTTGGCTGCTGTGGTGCGCCGTGCTTGGGAATTAGGTGCGGGGATGGATTCCTGGATGGAAAGCTTAGATAAAGCCTTTGCTGCTTGGGAGCAAGCGATCGCAGAATCTGGACTAACCTGGAAATATCGGCAAGTAGAGAAGGGTGAATGGAATGTTTTTCAGGAGTCAGAATCCCCAATCCCCAATTCCCAATTCCCAATTCCCAATTCAATTGATGCTCCCCTACCCTGGGATCATATTGATACAGGAATTGATAAGAACTGGCTCAAAGCCGACTTAGAAAGGGCTTTAGCCGCAGCCACCGTGCCGGATTGCTCCTTTGATGGTTGTTCCCATTGCGGTGTCTGTGGTACTGACTTTGGTCATAACATCGTTATTCCAGCACAGCCAATTCCTCAATTTGATGGCCACTTCAAACCGGATACTACCAAAGTTCAGCGATTGCGGGTATGGTTTGGTAAGCGAGGAGACATGGTTTTGTTAGGTCATCTGGATCTAGCCCGTTTATTTGACCGTGCTGTCAGAAGAGCATCCCTACCGATTAGTTTCAGTGGTGGCTTTAGCCCTAATCCCCGGATTAGCATTGCTAATGCCTTACCTTTGGGAGCTTCTAGCAGTGGTGATATTGTAGACTTTGAACTAACTCAGCAGCTGGATAGGGAAGAATTTCAACAACGGTTAGCATCCCAACTACCTCCAAATATCCCAATTTATGAGGTTGAGGAAGTTGAGTTAAAGACTCCTGCGGCTACCCAGCTATTGGCAAAAGCTGAGTATTTGATCCAGGTGGCTGCTGAGGATACTTGTATTGAACAGTGGCAAGATTGGGTGGAGCAAGTTAAGGCAACTGAAGCTATCTGGTGGGAAAAAACTACCAAGTCAGGTAAGAAGAAACAGGTAAATTTACGGGATTGGTTGTTTGAATTGGAGGTAGGAGGCACAAGGCAGGAGGCAGAAGGCAGGAGGCAAGAGGCAGGAGGCAGGAGGCAGGAGGCAGAAGGCAGGAGGCAGGAAGTTGTTACAAGTAATCAGGGGGATAAACCACCATTACCAAATTCCTTGGTTACTCTGCGCTATGTAGGTAGTTGCCGCAATGATGGAACAATGTTGCGACCAGAGCATTTAGTTTATATGCTAGAGCAAGTCTTACAGCGAGAGTTTCGGTTGTTGCACACTCACCGGCAACGGTTAATTTTGTTGAAGTAATTGTTTACAACGAGCAAATAAGACTTCAACGTTCTTCTCATATGCACGGGTGAGGTGAAATTTACAGTGGCTTTCAAGAAATAAGTGAGAAGGCAGAGGGATCCAAGGGAAGAGGATTTGACAAAAGTTTCTTCACTCATTACTCATTACTCATTACTTGTTACTCAAAAAAGCTCTCCCACATCTTTTTTCACCTCACCCTCATATGACCCTAGGATGGGATGCTCCCTTGTTCTAAAGCTCCTAGAGCTTTGAGAGTTGCAGTCATTACCGCAGTTATTCCTTTAACCCCCGTGATATTCATGCCATCGTAGGGTTTGTCAGTTCTCAGGGTATTCCAGCATTCTCCTGTAACCACATCGGAGATTTTAATTACCTGATCATGGCTGCCACTGATTAAGATACTGCGATTACTGCTGAAGCTAACAGACCAGACTTGGCTGGTATGCTCTGAGAGAATATTCAGACATTCCCCAGTATCAACATCCCACAACCGCACTATTTGCTCATCACTACTACTGACTAGAGGTTGACCCTTGCCACTAAAGCTGACAGCATGGAGTCGCTCAGTTTGACAAGACCAGCTTTTTATGCATTTTCCTGTGCTCACCTCCCACAGTTTCACTGTTTGGTCATAGAAAAGCTCAACATCAGGAGCTTCTCCCCAATCTTGGCAAGGATTAGACTTTTGGGGGGGGTAAGCGAAATTTTGGTTGGAATTTCCATTCTCCGCGTCTCCGCGTCTGGTGCGTCTCGCGTCTGCTCACTCGTTTCCCCACCCCTTTTTTCGCTCACCCTTTGGGGGGGAAGCATTACTGAATTACCAACTGATTCTGTAAGCACAGTGCTTGAAGCTTCCCCGGAAGGAAATCGCCGCTTGATTATTGTCCGAAAGTTCTTTTTGTTGACTTCTTCTTCTAATGCTTCTGCTAGCAGCCTCCAGAGCTTAGGACCAACATCTTGCTTGAGATACCCTGGAGTATAGCCATCAGCATCAGCAATCTTCTCATAGGTCAGACCTTGCCAAGTTCCCTCAATTACAGCCCTTTGAACATCATTAAGATGTTTCCCTGTTTGTTGGAAAACTATGGTGTCTGTGACTTTGAAAACTGCTTCAAAGTTCATTCGATTTATAGAAGCGTCCAGGTTTACTCTTCACTCTACTATGCCTTTGACGGGATCAACACAGCAGTGGGAACAACTGACATCAACGACATGTCCCTAATTATGAAGTTAGAGCACGCTCACTACAAGTATTTATTTACAGAAGACTTGAATAATGCTATAGGTGGTTACTTAGTTCTAATAAATTTTTTGCAAGAGTGGGAGCTAAGTATGCTTTAGTAGCGTTAACTCAAGGTTTGTGGTCTAGCGATCGCTCCTCTATAGAATTAGCAATTGGTTGCAAGATAATGATATACCTGTCTTTGTTAATGGCTTCTCTGGTCACATTCGCGTTGAGGACTACCGCAATCGGCTGAAAATTTCAGAAGAAAAGGAGACTTATCCCCGTATCTGTAACGAATACAGCACAGTGGCAATAAGTAACCAGTTAACAATAAACGAAAAAGCAGATACCATAAACATTACAGCCTACTGCCTACTCGTACTAGCTGATTAATTGAGGTGTGAGTGTTTGAGTTGATGACTCAATGAGTGAAATTGCAATTTCCCTAAAGAATATCTCCAAGTGTTTTAAGCGCTACAATCGTCCGATAGATCGATTGAAGGAGATTTTATTACCAGGTAAGAGTAGAGCCGATGAGTTTTGGGCACTGCGAGATATTGATCTGGAGATTAACAAAGGGCAAACGGTTGGCATTGTCGGTCAAAATGGCTCTGGAAAAAGTACCCTACTCCAAATTATTGCAGGAACCCTAACCCCAACTAAAGGAGAAGTAGTAGTCAATGGTAGGGTTTCCGCCTTACTAGAACTCGGAAGTGGGTTTAACCCAGAGTTCACTGGGAGGCAAAATGTCTTTTTTAATGGGAGGCTACTGGGGTTAAGTAAGAGAGAAATTGAAGAAAAATTTGACACAATTGCTAGTTTTGCCAATATCGGTGATTTTATTGATCAGCCGGTCACAACTTACTCAAGCGGGATGTATATTCGGCTAGCATTTGCTGTTGCCATCAATGTAGACCCTGATATTCTGATTATCGATGAAGCTCTCTCTGTAGGGGATGCCAAGTTTCAATTAAAGTGCTTTCTCAAACTCAAAGAACTCCAAGAAAAAGGCATAACTATTTTATTTGTTTCCCACGATAGTAATTTAGTTAAGCGATACTGTCAAACAGCACTCCTGTTAAATCAAGGTCAAAAGATTATAGAAGCAGTGCCAAACACAGTAATTAATCGTTATACCAAACTTTTATTTGCAGATGAAGAAGATCAGCAAATCTTAGAGCAAGAGCTGAAGTTAACTAAAAATCAAGAAAATCACTCAAACTCCAACAATTCATCTTATCAGTACCAGCCCTTAGAATATCGATATGGTAATGGTCGAGGAGAGATTGAAGCAATACATATAGAAAATAGTCAAGGTCAAGAAACTTTTACTTTTGCCTCTTGTGAAAAAATGGTTGCTAGATTAACCATCCTCGTTCAAGACTTCGTAGCTAAACCACTAGTTGCCATGACCTTAAAAGATGCTAAGGGTGAAGATATATATATAACTAATACTTATTATCAAAACATTGAAATGCCGGAATTGAATCCTGGAACCTTGTTCAATATATCTTTTACTCAGGAACTTTTGGTTTGTCCAGGAGATTACTTTCTTTCTTTCGGTTTTATATCTTTGGATGGTAGTAAAATTATTCCAGTTGACCGTAGATATGATGCAATTCATTTAAAGATAATTCGAGCTTCTACTGATATGAGCCAAGGAGTAGTTAATCTTAAAAGTCAAATTGATGTTAATCTAAACAAATCCAATGCTATTAAATTCAATAATTGATAATGAACAATGAACAATGGATAATTACCTCTCCTTGAAAGAAGAGAATTGAACTTAAGGAAAATATTTTTTTATTTTCTTCATAAATGAAGAGATCTTAGACAAAATCAACCAATTATCAATTATCCATTATCAATTATCCATTATCAATTATCCATTATCAATTATCCATTGATAAATTAGCATATGTAATTGAACATAAATTAATGCAATATCCAGAAGATTTTGATCAAGATTCTGTAGCAAATATCTGGTTACCGCGTCAAGAACAATTTACCTTCCAGTATTCAGATGGAGGAGAGGCAGAAGTTTATCTAGAGAATTGCCTCAGACAAGCCTCAGATCTCAGGTGCCATTCAGTTGAATTGACAAGCTTGATCCGGGATTGGCCTTCTGAATATCATCTTAGTCCTAAACGGAGTAACCTATTGCGTCCTTTAGTATTAAATCATTGTCGTACTGTACTAGAGTTGGGAGCCGGATGTGGAGCTATTACTCGATACTTGGGGGAGAATGTTCCCAGGGTAATAGCAGTTGAAGGTAGTAGCAACAGAGCAAAAATTGCGGCTTTGAGATGTAGGGATCTAAATAATGTTGAGCTAGTTTGTGGACAGTTCCAGGATATTACGTTTTCCGAAAAGTTCGACCTAGTAACTTTAATTGGAGTCCTAGAGTATAGTGCCTCCTACATCCAATCAGTTAACCCTTATCAAAGAGCCATTGAGATTGCTAAGCAAAATTTAGCAGCTGATGGCATCTTGATTGTGGCAATTGAAAATAAACTGGGACTAAAATACTTTGCTGGCTCTAGTGAAGACCATACAAAAGTCTGGTTCGATGGTATAGAAGGTTACAATAGTGGTCAATTACTAAAGACTTTTGGCAAAAAAGAGTTGGAAGTTCTCCTCAAGTCTACAGGTTTAGAACATTTGTGCTTTTTATACCCCTTCCCTGACTACAAATTGCCTGACGTCCTCTTCTCTCTACAAGCAGAAAAGCAAAATCAGACTCAGCCTTTTCTGTATCAATGGCTTGGCTATGATAATTCCAGGGATTACTCTCATAAACAGCTAGAGCTATTTCAAGAGTTATTGGTAGCTAAGCAAATAGAAGCCAATGGCTTTTTGTCTCAAATGAGCAATTCCTTTTTAATACTAGCTAGTGAATCTCGAGAGAATATTGCTCAGTATCTCAACTCCAACTGCCTTGTCTGGAAGTACTCGGTGATGAACCGATTGAAAAAATTTATGTCTCAAGTCACTCTGACAAGAGATAATGAGCATCAATTAATTGTTACTAAAGAACCTATATATCCTGACTTGGCTGCTTCGGAAACAGGAACAGATGAGCAGTTAAAGCATGATCCCCAAATTCAGAGTAAATTTCTGGCTGGGGTAACACTCATGGAGCAAATAGTTCAAGCAATTAGAAATAAGACTGCGACAGAAGAACCTAGTTTAAAGTATCCTCTAACAACTTGGTATGATTTCTTAGTTCAAGAAGCCAACAGAACCATTGGCAGTGAAACAGAAATTCCTGGCATATATGTAGACTGTGGTCCAGGAAATCTTATTGTTACTTCCAGTGGTAAGGTAGAGTATGTAGACCAAGAGTGGAGTTTTAGAGAAAAGTTACCAATTAAGTTTGTCCTATTCAGGTGCCTGCTTTACACTTATCAAAAAATCCATCCTTGGATAGATTTGTATTTAGATGAATTGCTACCAGATAAATCTTTGCAATCATTTATCTTATTCTGTTTCCAATTAATATCTTTGAACATCACCGCTGGAGAATTCAGGGATTTTTTAGAACAGGAGTGGATTTTCCAGAAACAAGTCAATCCTTTACTCAAAACAGTTAGCTTTGATGATTATTTGATAGGTGTCCATTATACTCCTGAGTCTTTACTCGTAGCTAAAGCTCCCTATCGCTTGTGGTTTCAGTTGCGCAAAACGAGGGAAGAGCTTCAGCAAACTGAGGACAATTTAAAGGGAGCGCACTTTGAGTTACAGCAAACTCAGTCCCAACTACAGCAAACTCAGTCCCAGCTACAGCAAACTCAGTCTCAGCTACAGCAAACTCAGTCCCAGCTACATCAAACTCAGTCCCAGCTACATCAAACTCAGCATCAGCTACAACAGGCTGAGGCTACCATTACCGGAATGGAGAGTAGCAAGTTTTGGCAGTTGCGCCAGGGATGGTTCCGGCTGAAGCAGAGTTTAGGGTTAGGGACTTACCTTTGAAGGTAGGGGAGATGGGGAAGACAACAGAGAAATTCTCAATTAGCAATTAGCAATTAGCAATTAGCAATTCTCAATTCTCAAATTCAAGTTATTATGTCTATGGCAAATAGTAAGTTGGGAACATTGCAAAGACTAGGGTTTCGATTAAAGCGTGCTGTTGGGTTAGCTGAAGATAGTAGCATACGCTACAGTCGTTTATTATCACGAGCAAAGCATCTGGCAGTTGTTTTAAAAACGAAAGGACTTCGGTATGCCATAGCTAAGATACTCCAAAAAATCTCTCAAAAGCTGGAGGTCGTAGCACCACCAGTTGAAATCCTACCAGAAACGCACCAAAGCGATGACATCAACTACCAACAATGGTTAAACAATAACTATCCCAGGCAAGCAGACTTGCGCAAGATGGTTGAGACAGTAGACATATTTAGTTACCAGCCAGTCATTAGCGTGATTATGCCGGTGTTTAATCCACCGGAAAGTTTCTTACGAGCAGCTATTGAGTCAGTTCTAGAGCAGGTTTATCCTTACTGGGAATTATGTATTGCTGATGATGGCTCAACCAATAGCTATGTTAGACCAATCTTGGAAGCATATATAGAGCAAGATGAACGGATAAAAGTACTCTGGAGAGAAGAAAACGGTCATATTTCCGTTGCTTCTAATTCCGCTTTAGAGCTTGCAACAGGTGAGTTTGTCGCTCTACTAGATCATGACGACTTATTAAACCCAGATGCTTTATATGAAGTTGCCTTACTGCTAAACAGGCATCCCTATGCTGACATTATTTACTCAGATGAAGATAAGATTCAAGATGATGGTAAGTTCAAAGACCCATTTTTTAAGCCTGATTGGTGTCCTGACTCATTCTTATCTAGGATGTACACTGCTCACTTGGGAACCTATCGCCGTTCACTAGTAACGGAAATCGGAGGATTTAGGGTTGGCTATGAAGGCTCTCAAGACTATGATTTGGTATTGAGACTGACAGAAAAAACAGACAACATTTTTCATATTCCCAAGATTTTATATCACTGGCGGAGTCATACCGCTTCTACTGCTAGCAATTTGGAGAGTAAAAGCTATGCTACTGATGCTGCTCAAAAGGCTCTAGCAGATGCACTCCAGAGGCGAGGGGACTCAGGAAAAGTAATTCCTGTTGTCTGTGGTTATCATATTATTAGATATGAGATTAAGGAATTCAAGAAAGTCAGTATAATCATTCCCACCAAAAATTTGGGTAATATCCTTGATAATTGTTTGCAGTCGATTTTTGGGAAAACTCAATACCCCAACTATGAAGTCTTGCTGATTGATAATGGCAGTACTGAAGCCAGAACCCATGAAGTGATCAAAAAATGGCAAACTAAGGAACCAGATAGATTTAGATGTGAGTTACTAGATATTCCTTTCAATTTTTCCAAAATCAATAATTATGCTGTCGAGCGCTCCCAAGGAGAGTACCTACTATTTTTAAATAATGATACAGAAGTTGTAACTCCCGATTGGCTTGAGGCAATGGTGGAGCAAGTTCAGCGTCCTTCTATTGGTGCAGTAGGTGCAATGCTGCTGTATCCCGACAATACGATACAACATGCTGGGGTAGTAGGGGGAATTGGAGGTGTTGCCGGTCATAGCCATAAATACTATACCTCCGACTCTCCTGGTTATTTTGGTCAAATTCAAACTATCAATAACTACTCAGCTGTAACAGCCGCTTGTTTGATGTGTAGGCGTAACGTCTTTGAAGAGGTTGGCGGTTTTGAAGAAGAGCTGACAATTGCTTTTAATGATGTTGACTTCTGTTTTAAGATAGTTGAACAAGGTTATCGGAATATCTACTTACCCCATGTGGTGCTGTATCACTACGAGTCGAAGAGTCGGGGTTATGAGGATACTGTGGAAAAACAGACTCGATTTAGTAGAGAAATTAAATATATGCAAAACAAGTGGCAAAAAATCATTCAATATGACCCTTGCTACAGCCTCAATTTAAGTAATAAGACCGAGGATTTTAGTCTTAGACTATAAGTTAACTTTGCCTAAATGCTACCTTATACAGACCAAAGAATAGAGCAATCCTCAATCAATCCTGTTCAATCAAGACTTATTGTAAATTTAGAGAACTCAATTATCAATTATCAATTATCAATTATCAATTCTAAACCATGACCTCAATTTTAGAAAAAGTAACCAAAAAAGTTAAACACTTAGTCACCCCAAATGAACAGCCAGCTCAGGTAGACTCTACCACTCCGATTTCACCAGAGCAGGCATTGCGTAGGCAAATTGCTTGGCATTATTTATCTGGTAATGGTATTGAAATTGGTGCGCTGCACTCCCCGCTGGAGGTTCCGCCTCATGCGAAGGTGCATTACATTGATCGTCTATCGATTGCTGAGCTCAGAAAGCAGTACCCTGAATTAGCAGAGTATGAATTAGTAGAAGTAGATATTATTGATGACGGGGAAACTTTACCATCAATAGCTGATGCTTCCGTTGACTTCGTGATTGCCAACCACATGATTGAGCATTGCCAGGATCCTATCAGCACGATTGAGCATCATCTGAGGGTACTCAAGCCAGGTGGTATTTTATATATGGCTGTACCAGATAAGCGCTATACTTTTGATCGCGATCGCCCGATCACATCTCTAGAACATCTGATTCGGGATTATACTGAAGGGTCCGAATCGTCAAAATACTCTCACTTTGATGAATGGACTAGGGTAGTTAATAAAGTTCCTGAAGATAAGGCTGCTGCCTACATTCAACGCTTAATGGAGATGGACTATAGCATTCATTTTCACGTATGGACTCAGGTAGAGTTTGCAGAATTGCTGCTCTACTGCAAAAACCAATTATCATTCAAATTTGACATTGAACTACTCCAAAAGAATGGAATTGAGTTTATCTTAATTCTGAGTAAAAACTAGTACAAGAAGGCAGAAGGCAGGAGGCAGAAGGCAGAAGGGAAGAAAGCTTACTGTACAAGCTTTTTAACCTTTTTTAACTGGTACACTTATTTCCGCCAAGCTGCACTAGGGCTTACAGAAAGCGGCGGGAAGCCCATTCCTTTAGGGATGGGAGGGATAGCCGCCCGCCGCTTGGTTGTTAGTTATTGTTTTTTTGTTTTTTGTACAAACAACCAACAACTAACAACTTGCTAACAGGAAATCCTCCGGGCTTTAGTCGGGGGATGAGTTAAAACTTACTTTCCTGCATTCAAAAATGCTCCTCCTTGAACATAATCTTCCAACTCAATCTTGACTGGCTTAACTTTCCAGATTTGTTCACAGTACTCCCGAATCGTGCGATCCGAAGAAAACTTACCCATGTTAGCGGCATTGATAATTGACATGCGAGTCCAGTATTCCTGATCTTGGTAAGCTTGGCTTACCTTATGCTGACAATCAATGTAAGCTTGGTAATCAGCAAGGAGCATGTACTGATCTTCATAGAGTAAGGAATCTACAATAGGTTTAAACAATTCCGTATCGCCGTGGGAGAAGTAACCATGAGCTATATAGTCGATGACTGTTTTGAGTTCCCCATTACTGTTGTAATAATCCATTGGATTGTAGCCATTCGCCTTCATTTCCTGTACTTCTGAGGCAGTTAAACCAAACAGGAAGAAGTTTTCTGCTCTCGCCTCTTCTCGGATCTCAATATTGGCTCCATCAAGAGTGCCAATGGTGATGGCGCCATTCATGGCAAATTTCATATTGCCTGTACCAGAGGCTTCCTTTCCTGCTGTGGAAATTTGCTCTGAGAGATCAGCCGCAGGGTAGATACGCTGTCCTAAAGAAACGCTAAAGTTGGCTAAGAATACGACTTTCAACCGTCCTCGGACATCAGGATCTTTATTAACTACTTCTGCCACCGAGTTGATTAACTTAATAACCAATTTAGCCATAAAGTAGCCGGGAGCTGCTTTACCAGCAAAGATGAAAGTCCTAGGTACGATATCTAGGTTGGGATTCTGTTTAATCCGGTGGTAGAAGGCAATAACGTTTAACACACTCAAAAGCTGACGCTTATACTCGTGCATCCGTTTGACTTGGACATCGAAAATGGAATTCGGGTCTACTTCAATGTTATTGTGCTGCCAAATGTAGGCTGCAAGCTCCCGCTTGTTTTCTTGCTTAATTTTCTGCCAGCGATCGCGAAATTGGGGATCTTCAACAAATTGTTCGATTTGTTGAAGCTTATCTAAATCGGTGACCCAAGCATCGCCAATTTTTTCGGTAATCAACTCAGCTAGCTTAGGATTGCTCAACAGTATCCAACGGCGCGGTGTGACTCCATTAGTCTTGTTGTAGAATTTTTCTGGCCACAACTGAGCAAAATCCCGGAGTGTAGTTTTTTGAAGTAGTTCTGTATGAAGTGCTGCTACTCCATTGACGGCATGGCTACCCACACAAGCTAAGTTAGCCATACGGATTGCTCTTTCAGGATATTCCTCAATAATCGATAGCCGTGTCACTAGTTCATCATCACCAGGATACCAAGTCTTGACATCTTGGAGGAAGCGATGGTTGATTTCATAAATAATTTCTAGATGTCTGGGTAATAGGCTACCAAACAGATCTATCGGCCAACGCTCCAGAGATTCTGGCAACAGTGTATGGTTAGTATAGGCAAAGGTCTTTTGGGTGATATCCCAAGCCTTATCCCAATATAATTCGTGCTCATCTACCAGCAACCGCATTAACTCCGCAATACTTACCGCTGGATGGGTATCATTAAGCTGAATCGCTACCCTTTCATGGAGATTATCTAAGCTTTGATTGTGTCGTAGGTGATGGCGGATAATATCCTGGAGGGACGCTGAAGCGAAAAAGTACTGTTGCTCTAGGCGGAGTTGTCGCCCTTGGGGAGTATTATCGTTGGGATAGAGCACCTTGGAGATGGTCTCTGTGCTCATCTTATCAGATACAGCGTGGTCGTAGTTACCAGCATTGAAAGCATCAAAGTCAAACTCATCACTAGCCTCAGCCTTCCAAAGACGCAGGCGATTGACCATATTAGTGTTGTATCCCGGCACAGGAGTATCATAAGGGACAGCTTTGACTGTCCGTTCAGATATCCAAGAAACCTTACTATGACCCTTATGCTTACTGTAGGTTTCCGTGTAGCCTCCAAACGGCACTTCAACGTAAGCTTCAGGACGAGCAATTTCCCAAGGATTACCTAAACGTAACCATTTGTCAGGAAGCTCAACTTGCCAGCCATCCTTAATTTTCTGGTGAAAGATACCGAACTCGTAACGAATTCCGTAGCCAACTGCAGGAATTTCTAAGGTTGCTAAGGAATCGAGGAAACAAGCTGCAAGTCTCCCTAGACCCCCATTCCCTAAACCCGGGTCTACTTCTTGCTCGATCAACTCATCCAAGTCAAGTCCAGATTCTTTAACTACTTGACGGATCTTGTCATAGATACCCAGGTTAAGCAAATTATTGCCCAAATGGCGACCCATCAAGAACTCAGCTGAGAGATAGCAAACACTTTTGACATTTTTGTCTGAGTAGGTTTTTGCTGTCTGCAGCCAGCGTTGAAGAAGTCGGTCTCGCACGGTATAGGCAAGAGCCATATAGTAATCGTTGGGTGTGGCTATGGACTCAGATTTTCCTTGGACATAGAAGAGGTTGTCTGCGAAGGCTCGCTTGAGAGTCTCCACACTCATACCAGTGCGATCGTCTTCTACTTGAATATCGACGGGTTCTGTGGGGTTAATATATGTATTCACCAATCTGCTGTACTCCTGCAATCAAGGACTTTCCATCGATAGAGTGTTAGTTGCTAACCTGCAACGCAGCGGAGATACCGCTGGTTTGATCTGCAAAGAACAATATAACGCACTCTCTTTGTCCCACTCAGGGACTAGAGTGATTGCTCAAAGATGCGATCGCAACCGCTAAGTGTAGTCATTACCTCACCTTCGATGCAATCAGTTCAATGCGATCTATTAAGTCTTAGCATATTGAGTTTCTGATCGCGTTACATTGGTTACAAGTTAGGTTTTTCTACCAAATTCGCTTCTCTCAATCCTTTATCCAGTCAGCCTTTGCCTGTCTGCATCTCTCGCCTTTGTTAGCCAAGCAGATTCATCTTCTCTTTATATTTCATAAAAATTTAAACCAAAGTCCAAAACTTGAATAATATAGTCTGCATCTTCTTTGGTTATACAAAGTGGTGGTTTAATACGTAGTACATTACGATGTAAGCCACCTTTACCAATGAGAAGTCCTAAATCTTTGGATAATTCATGAATTTGGGTAGCCAGCTCAACATTTGGCTCTTTTGTTTGACGATTTTTCACTAAATCAACACCAATCATTAATCCAGAACCACGGACATCGCCAATAGATTCATACTTGTTTTGTAAATTTTGAAGCGATGTTAGTAAATAATCTCCAACTAGGCAACAATTTTGTTGTAAATTTTCCCTTTCAATTGTCTCTAAAACTGCTTTACCTGCTGCACAAGAAACCGGGTTACCCGCAAATGTATTAAAATGCATCTTTTGAGTAAATGCTTGGGCAATTTGAGGTGTTGTCACCACTGCAGCAAGAGGTACTCCATTACCAATACCCTTAGCTAAGGTAACAATATCAGGTTTGACATCCTGAGGTTCAAAACCCCAAAAAGCTTTCCCAGTTCTACAAAATCCAGTTTGTACTTCGTCTATAATCAACAATCCATCTGCCTCATGGACATAATCACAGACTTTTTTCAAGTAACCATCTGGATAAACGATTGTTCCTCCTACTCCTTGAATAGATTCTGCAATAAAACCAGCAATTTTGCCGCTTGTTGCATATTGAATTAGATTCTTAACTTCATCAGCATATTTATCAGCGGCATTACCGTCCTGATTATGCCAAGGACCTCTGTAAATATCCGCATTCATCGCATGATGAATGCCAAAATTATGAGGTGTATGATACTTCCAAGTACTTTGAGCTGTTAATCCCATGGAATTACCACTCATACCATGATAGCCATTACGAAGGGCGATGAAATCAAAGTTTTCAGTATAAACTCTCGCCATCAGTATTGCTAAATCATTAGCTTCTGATCCAGAGTTAACGAAATAAACTATTGATAAATCATCTGGCATTTTATCCCCTAGCATTTGGCTATATTCAGCAATCGTTGGGTGTAGATAAAGTGTCGTCGCATGTTGCAATTTTCCTGATTGCTCTTGTACCGCTTTCACAACATGAGGATGACAATGACCAACATTAACTGTTGCTATGCCCGCAAAGGCATCCAAATAACGCTTTCCAGTTTCATCAAAAACGTACTGCATCGAACCTTCAACAATCATAATTGGTTGCTGATAGTAAGTATCAACAACCGGGTTGATATGTTGTTTTCTTAAATCAATTACTTGTTGTACTGAAATACCAGTATAGGTCTTAGGTTGATAATCGTACGGCGGAAGAGATGGTAGATTATTAGTCACTAGGGAAATATCTTGATTATTTTTTTGAATAGATGTAACATTTTCCAGGATTTATAGCTTGTTCTACAAACCCGGCTTGTTCTAACATGTTAGTAAAAGTTGGATAACTAAGTAATCTAAGCTTGAGTGTTTGTTGTGCTAATAAGTCATCATTCTGATAAAAACGATAATCAAGAAGAGCATAGCATTCATTTTCAATAAATTCAGTAGTCGCCACTCTTTTATGAATAATATCATTATCCAATTCAACTACATTATCTCCATAAGCATTAGAAGAGCTAATAATTAATCGACCTCCTTCTTGAAGATGCTTGGCGACACAATCAAAGCTTTGCTGTATATCTGCTGAACTAAAAATATGACTAGCAAGCATTGTTTCTGACTTATCATTAACCAATGTCCAAGCACCACCACGAGAATAAGCAACATCGAATTTTTGGGCGATATCTAGTTCGGAGACACTTTGGTAATATAAATCAACTTTTTGTCCTAATCTCTTTCGAGCTTGCTCTAATAAAGATTCACTATTATCAATTCCAGTTATCTTGTACAAAGGTTGAATTTGCAATAAATATTCTACAATTATCCCAGTACCTATGCCTATATCTAATAAATCTCGATCCTTTCCAATTATTTCAGAAAGTTCAGTGGCAATTTCAGGATAGTTTCTATTTTTACCAACAAAACTATCATAGAACTGGGCAAGCTGTTGATATTGATCGTTCATTGTTTATACTTCATACTCCTGAATGCTTTTGGTAAGTTATATTTTGTGTTTTTCTTCGTTAATTAATTGAATTCCTTAGTCCATCTATTGAATTGCTCAGCCGTGGGTGTATGTATATAACCATATTTTTTAGATAAAAATTTGGCTCCTGCTTCTGTTCCCATCTCGGTAATTATTCTTTTAAATCCTGCATTTTTCGTAACTTCATGTACTTTCTCTGTAATAGCACTGATAACCTCATGCCGGAATTTTGGATATAATTCAATTGTAAACATCCAACCTAAATCGCAGTCTTCCTTTCCTTCTGGTTGACAAGATGGAATCAAAAAAAATGCTCCCAAGAGATTTTGCTCCAAATCTAGGGCAATAACATGCACTAAACCTTCTTGATAAGGTTCGAGCAAATTTTTGAAGGTATGTTCTGCTGGACGACTCCTGGCAAAGTTACTATTAAACTTTGAATCTCCAAACACTCTATATAAAATAGCTTCAATTTCCTGCCAACGATTGAGTATATATTGATGCTCAACAACTTCTACTAGATAATCTCTTTTTTGCTTATTGAATGCGGTATTGCTTACTTTACCTAAAATATGAGAATCCATTGCCCTAATTGAAAATTTTGACATCTTCCCAGGTTCATCCAAGTCATTTCAGAATAATTAAGATAGTATCCCAGCGCTATACCAGCAAGGCTAGCGCGGGATTCTACCATTCCGGAACGCTATATGAACACTTGATTAGTTAACTTTGACAGCAATGGTACTGGCATTGAAGTTGTAATCTGGCCCTTCTAACTCTACTGGCGTCCCAATTTTTACTGGGATATTGCCCAAAACAGGACCATTTTCGGTGATTTGCCCCTGACCTGCTAAGACTATCAGCAAATTAGCACTAAAAGAGTTGCCTCTGGGATCATCTAGTTCTTTAACGGAGCCATCTGGCTGGGGTACAGCTAAGGTTCGTGGTAGTTGTTTGACGGATTTGATCTCAATTTGACCATAGGGTTGATTGCGAATCACGATATTGGTCTTCTTCTGTTCATTAAACTCAGCCATCAAAGCCTTGGGATCGCGCACACTCAAACCCCGGACCAGTACTTCTACTTCTACTGGTCTGGTATCGTTAAGTTGAGCTACTGTACCAGTAGTGCCGAAAGTGATACCCACAAACACCGCTAAAATTACCAAGGCAGCACCCAAGTCAAGAATGCTCACCTTACCGAACAGCCGTCCTTTAGAATCCAAAATAGCCATAGATCTTTACAAAGTGTTATTGTCAACCATTTACTGTTAAAAGGAATCATCCCTCACAAAGCAAACACTATCCTCAGAGCTTCGTCAATCTCCAACATAAATGCTGGCTCTAATTCACCTCGAATGCCCACAAAGCGAGAAAGATAATCTATTGGACGTGTTTGCAAACAATCTGCAATAGACTTTTTAGTTAATCCATTAGCGTGGGATGGCTCAATTTCTACATTACTTTTAATCTTAGCTTTTTTAACACTCCAAGCGGTAATTGGGACAACTTGAATCACAGGAACACGAGCATTGTAAGTATTGTTTGTCACCACAATACACGGTCTAATTTTGCCCGTTTCTGAACCCTTAGTCGGTTCAAGATTAATGTCAATAATTGCACCCCGTTTAAACTTTATTCTCTCGGCCATTCTTTTAAGCCTGCCTCGGTTAGCTCTTGCAGTTCTTGATTGTCTTCGTAAATTTCGGCATAGAGATTAGCAGATTCTTGCAGATTATCTACACTCAATGCTAACTGTAATTTTGCCAAGGCTATCCTAACTACTTCGCTAGCATCTTGAAATCCATATTCTTGACAGCGTTCAAGAAAACTGATGGTAAACTCATCGAGTTTAAATGTCTGTTCTTTCATTCTTACATAAGTAATTGAGAGATACGTTTTTAGTCTACCTGAACTTAATATGCCACAATTAACGCGGATGTTTCGTAATCGTGAGCGATGGTTTGGGTAGCAGGAGAGCCGTTGCAGGGTGGTGAGTACATCATCGAAAATAAACTGGGAGAAGGGGGCTTTGGGATTACCTACAAAGCTCTGTATGTGCCATTGAATCAGCCGGTGGTGATTAAGACTCTCAATGAGAGTCTACAGAATGACCCAGAATATCCCAAGTATGTGCAGCGATTCATCAATGAAGGACAAAGGGTGGCTAAGTTATCTGCTAACCCTCATCCCTCAATTGTGCGAATTAGCAACCTCTTTGAGGAAAATGGACTTCCTTGCCTGGTAATGGACTTTATTGAAGGAGAAAGTTTGTTCGATATAGTTCAGCGTCGCAAGGCATTACCAGAAAATGAGGCATTGGAGTATATACTCCAAATCGGGAGTGCTTTGTCTGTAGTGCATAAAGCAGGACTAGTACACCGGGACGCCCATCCTAATAATATTATGCTGCAAAGCAACGGCAGAGCAGTTCTAATTGATTTTGGGATCGCCGGAGAAACTGCTTCCTCTCAAAGAAGCTCAAAGATTTTTGCGAATAAAGCTTTTGCCCCTTATGAGCAAATATATGGCAGGCATACTGCTCGCAAGCCAACTGTAGATATCTACACTCTTGCAGCTTCTTTGTACTATGCTGTAACCGGTCAAGTCCCAACCTCTTCTTTAGAGCAAAAGCTCCATAACGTCTCTTTACTGCCACCACAGCAGCACAATCAGAATCTCAGCGATAAATTGAATCGAGCCATTCTCAAAGGCATGAAATTAGAGGCAAAAAACCGCCCTCAGTCGATGCAGGAATGGTTGAAGTTACTGGAAGTAGCAAATCGCACTATGGCAGTTTCTCCGCAAGCAAAAGCGAGAATCATTCCTTGGTGGTGGTTAGCAGGAATCTTCATCATCTACACCTTAACCAGTTTGCTCTTTACTCTGTCTTGGGCTCCATCTTGGGTAGTAATTATAGGAGTTTTAGGTTCTGGGTTCAGTGGTGAACTGGCAGCTTTAGCCTTAGCTGCTGCCGCTGCCGGTTCTGTTGCTGTAATTTTAGCTAAATTTTGGACCGGAGCTGTAGCCTTAGCTGTAGTTGTAGCTTGGAGTGGAGTGGGAGCGACAGCTGTAGTTTTAGCTAAAGCTTGGCATGGTATTAAGTCAATAGCTGCAGTTGTGGGTGTAGCTATTGTAATGGCAATGGCTTGGACTGGGGTTTCGGCTACTTTAGCTGGGGTGTTGGCTGGGATAGGAGCTGTTGTTGTAACCCTAGCTGGAGCTTTGGCTGGGATGTGGGCAGCGAATGGTACGGAGGCTTTAGAAGAGTTTGTAGATGAGTATTCAGCTAAAATAGGAGCAACGGTGATCATTTTGGTGGTGGCTGTTGCTGTAGCTTTAACTGGGACTAAAACTGAGGAAGTTAGTGTAATTGAGTCCATCGTAGCGGCTTCAGCAGCAGCGGCATCGTTACTTGGGGTAAACCATAGTGTACGACTAGCGAAAGAACAGTTAAAAAAGTCTTTCAACCGATGGCACACATTTTTGATTTTGACGGGAACTGCTTGTTTTGGGCTGGGTTTAGGGTCGTTGATTTATAGCATGTTAGGTTGAATTTCCATAAGTGAAAGCTCCCGTCGCTAACCCTATAGGTATAGCGCGGGCTTCTCATTACTTCAGAAGGTCAGGATTCTACACAACTACTAAATTATCCACTAGCAGTGCTGAGTCAACACCATTATCTACCACATCTACCACTCCGATACTCACCATAAAAGTACCAGCAGTTGTGAACTCATGAGTAAAAGTTCCATAGCCGGTTTCTGAGCCAAAGGAACCAGCAAAGCGGGAAAATTGATTGGTTGTATCGGCTAGTTCCAATAAATCTCCAGAAGTTAAATCTCCAGAAGTAATTGACACAAAGCCAAAATCGTTGTAAATACTGGAGGTGTTTTCATTAGTGAGGAAGTTCCAATCGAAGCTCAACTCATCCCCAGCTGCCACTGTAATTGATGTAAATTGAATAGCAGAGCCTGCGATCGCATCACCATTACCTAGAGCGTCTAAATCTCCGGAATTGATTCCCAAGAAGTCCTCGAGCTCAGCATCGCTTACTGAATTATTACCAGTAGTAACTAAAGCTTGGTAGGTTCCTTCGGTAGGATTGCTACTAACTGCTGCTGTCTCAATACTAGTATCACCGATCAAATTCCAACCACTGAAATCACCGAGTTCAAAACCAGCGTTGAGGGTAGCAAGGAGCTGGTTTCCAAAGTCAATATCTGCTACAGTCTCGCCAGGATTTAAGTTAATGGTGTGAGTGCCAGGATTACCACCAGCCATATTGAGAATTGCCTCACCTAAAGCAAGCACATCAACCCGCTTAAAGTCAAGACCAGTATTGGTGATATTATCATCTTCATCATCACCATCATTAATTGTGACACCAGTAGAATTTAGCAGATCACTCAACTCAGTTACAGTCAATCGGCGACCAAGTTCTTGCACTGCCAATTGCTGAGCTAGTACGACAATCCCGGCAATATGAGGTGAAGCTTGGCTAGTACCGTGCTGGGTAACAGTACCTCCATTGGGACCTGCACCAGTAATTGGTGCTCCGGGAGCAAAGACAGTAGTTAAGTTCTGGTGACGCTGGGAGAAGGGAGTAATCTGATCTACTCCGGTGGAGAAGGCTGTGGCACCATCACCGTAACTAAAGCTACCCACATTAGAATCATACACCGCACTGATAGCCAGGGAGTTGGGATCGGCTGCTGGATAGGAGACTCCCTGAACACTGTTAAAGCTGAAGAAGTCGTTGCCTGCTGCGGAGACAACCGTAACATCTAATGCAGCTAAAGCTGCCATCTCATCAGCTATGCCGTACAGAGTTTGGGGAATATTGTAGTTGCCACTGTCCCCTAGGGACATATTGACACTGGTGATATTGTAGGTGGCAGCATTGTTGACAACCCACTGTAAGGCTTGCTCAACATAGGAGAAGTTGCCTGCTCCACTATCTTCAAACACCTTAAGGTGAATAAGATCAGCCCCTGGTGCCATACCCGTATAAGTGCTATCAGAAGAGCCAACTATACTAGAAACGTTGGAGCCATGTCCATCAACATCAGTGGCATCTGCATCCCCGTCAGCAAAATCGTAGCTATAGACAATGCGATCCGCAATACCGTCGTTGTCACTGTCAGGACCGAAGAAGGGATGATCTAAATCAATGCCAGTATCCAAGATTACCGTGGCAAAACCGCTGCCATCAATCCCAGCAAATCTAGAATCAGCACGGAAGTCATCTATATTGATTAGTGGACCAGAGTCATTAGTTTGGGGAGTGATGATGTCATCTGAAGTTTCGGGAGTAATGATGTCATCTGAAGTTTCGGGAGTAATGATGTCATCTGAAGTTTCGGGAGTGATGATGTCATCTGAAGTTTCGGGAGTGATGATGTCATCTGAAGTTTCGGGAGTGATGATGTCATCTGAAGTTTCGGGAGTGATGATGTCATCTGAAGTTTCGGGAGTGATGATGTCATCTGAAGTTTCGGGAGTAATGATATCATCTGAAGTTTCGGGAGTAATGATGTCATCTGAAGTTTCGGGAGTGATGATGTCATCTGAGGTGGCGACTACTTCACCATAAGTATAGATGGCAATGTCTGAACCTAGGGTACTAATTTGGGATTTTGTCGCAGTACTGCTACTACTGGGATAAGTTAGTTGCCAGGCATTCTGCACAACTTCGGCAACATAGTAAGTACCTCCTGCTAAACCAGAGAAGACGTAATTACCATTAGTGTCGGTAGTAGTTGAAGTTTCCCCAGCATCCATCTGACCATTCTGATTTTGGTCTAGGTAAACTGTCCAATTTGCTAATCCTACCTCACCAGCTTCTTGGATACCATTACCGTTTTGGTCATCCCATACCATACCTTGAATCTGACCATTGTTGGTATCTCTCAAAACATTATCTAAACCCCAGTTATCGAAGTTAGAACCACCGTGATTCTCTTGCCGCCACCGGAGAGTGGTATTACTAGTTTGGGCTGCTAGAGGAATAGCTTCGGTAATGGTAGTCCAACTGGTGTAGACTTCTGTGCCATAAGTGTTGATGTTATTCCAAGTAGTGTCTCCATCAAGGGAATATTCTAGTACGACATCGTCCCCAGGATCGGCATTCTCACCACCATTGCTATTGTTGCCGAAAATTAGGTCAAACGAGATACTACCACCACTGGAAAAATCCACTGTATTAGTGACTGCATAACGAGAGCTATCGCCGACAGACCCGCCGCTAAAATATAGGGAGTTGCCAGAGCCACCAAAATTGGTATTGACTGAACCATTACTGATATCTGACCATTGAGTATTATCAATCCCTGGGTCAAAGTCATCTCCAGTAAAGGTGCTACTCTGAGCAGTAATAGTATTGTTGATAGTATAAGTACCGACCCGACCGTAATCACCGTTACTCTTAACATGCAGGTAATAGGTCCCAGGAGCTACTGAAGTGTTAATGTTAGCGA
>JAAHGL010000065.1 GCA_010692635.1 Symploca sp. SIO2C1
TTGGGAAACGCTGTTTCCCATTTGCTTGTATGTTGCACTATCCTTTGGATGTAGAACAAAATTATCAGGAAAACCTTGTAATCTTGCCGCTTCTCTTGGGGTAATGCGCCGTGGTATACTCTTTTGAACTACACCTAATTTGTGGGTGTCTGATGAAGTGAGCGTAATCGAGATACTATCTGGATCTAAGAATTTGAATACTTCAAAAGACATATTGCCACACACTGGATTGTATTTTCCGTCTACACATTTCAAATAACCTTTTTGCATCAGTCCCTGAATCAACTTCTCTAGATTAGGAACATCGAAAAAGGTTTTTATCTGCTGCTTAGTCAGCATTTTCCCATCTTGATGTGTGCCAAATATTTTTTTTCTTCTATTCGTAATCAAGGCATCCATCAATTGACGTTCTAGTTCAGAACATTCTCCTTTGATGCCTAAATCCCATGAATGAATTGAGTTACCGCCCCTTGTATCAATTAAACGCTTGCCGTGTAGTTGCTCGAAATCTCCCTGTACAACTTTATCAAGTCTTCTGATAAAATCTGCACTGCAATGGTAGTGGTTATCAACATAGGCTTCTAATATATCCCCGACTACACGATGGGGATATGTTGCGCTCAATAAATTAAGTTGATTGTGACCTTTTTTAAATGCATGGGAATCCGCGGAGCCAAGATCACTTGAGATAGTTGATTGTATCTCGTGCTCCACTATACCAAGGATATAGATTCTTACTCGGTTTTGAGGGACACCAAAATTGCTGCTATTACAAAGGACATAGGAGGTTGAGTAGCCCAGTTCCTCAAGTGAATGAAGAATAGTGTGGAGTGTTCTACCATGATCATGGGAGACTAATCCTCTCACATTTTCCAGGAATAAGCCCCGTGGCTTGTGCTTTTTGAGTATCTTTTCAACTTCAAAAAAAAGAGTACCTCTCGTATCACCAAATCCTTCCCGTTTACCTGCATAAGAAAATGGCTGGCAGGGAAACCCAGCTAACAAGAAATCAAATTCTGGAATCTCATGACTATATTTGGTAATATCGCCGTGAGGTTGTTCATTGAAATTCAGTGCGTAGGTTTCACAGGCTTTAGTATCAATTTCTGAGGTGAACACACATTTGCTAGAAATGCCAAGGGCTTGCATTGTTTGTTCAAAACCTAGTCTAATACCGCCTATTCCAGCAAATAAATCAATAAATCTTATGGCAAACACTATTTAAGAAACACGCTCATGCGCTAATGGCTAATGGCGAATAGCTAATGGCTAATGGCTAATCTCTGAAAAAAAATACTCTGGCAGGAGGCAGGAGGAAAGAGGCTTTGCGTAAGTCGTGATGCTGTAACAATTGACAAGTATTAAAACTGCTGTAAAAAGCGCAAATCACTGCTGTACAACCGGCGGATATCATCAATCTGATGTAATACCATAGCAAAGCGCTCAACCCCAAAACCGGCAGCGAAGCCAGTATAAATTTCAGGATCGTAACCTACTGCTTTCAACACATTGGGGTCAACCATACCACAGCCAAGTCCTTCTAACCATTTACCTTTCCATTGCACATCTACTTCCGCAGAAGGTTCTGTGAAAGGGAAATAACTGGCTCGGAAGCGTACTGGTAATTCCTCACCAAACAATTCCTCAAAAAATACTTTAATAGTGCCTTTAAGATCACTAAATGTGATCCCTTCATCCACTGCCAAAATTTCTATCTGATGAAAAACGGCGGCGTGAGTAGCATCTACTGTGTCCCTTCGGTAGCAACGACCAGGTGCTATGATCCGAATCGGCGGCTCATGCTCTTCCATGTAACGAATTTGGACATTGGAAGTATGGGTGCGCAATAAATTGCCATCAGGAAGATACATCGTATCCTGCATATCACGCGCTGGGTGATCTGGCAAAAAATTCAGTGCCTCGAAGTTATAGTAATCCGTTTCCATCTCCGGACCAGTGGCAACGGTGTAACCTAGACCAATAAAGATATCTAAAATCCGGTCAATGGTACTATTAATCGGATGCATTTTACCTTGGGGTCGATAAATCCCAGGCATGGTAACATCAAGGGTTTCAGCTTCTAATTGTGCCTGAATCTGAGCAGCTTGTAACTCCTGGCGCTTGCTTTCTAGATTCTCTTGTAAAGCTTCTTTAACTTCATTCGCTAAAGCACCAACACGGGGTCTTTCTTCCGGGGAAAGCTTACCCATACCCCGCAATACCTGAGACAGCTGTCCCTTCTTGCCAAGATAGCTGACGCGCAACTGCTCTAATTCTTCTAGGGTATCAACAGAAGCGATCGCTTGTGTCGCTTCTTCTTTGAGTACGGCTAATTTGCTCTCAAGGTCATTGCCAGAATTGGTCATGCTACGTAGGTTGAAAGTATTACCAAATTATCTGTCATCAATCACATTATTTGACACTCCCCATGGCTAGAAGCCAGGGGATTCTAGTTTCAACGACGTTTCTTGCAACGACTTGTCTTGCGACCAACCGAAGTAGAGGAAACATCTCCACCAGCGTTAGTTTGGGGATGCCCTCCCCTACCGTTTCCACGACTTAAAATTACTTTGGCAGCGTTCACATCCCTGTGTTCAATGTGTCCACATTTTGGGCAAGAATGAGTACGAGTACTTAAAGATTTCTGAACTCTTGCACCACAATTTGAACACTCCTGACTGGTCAAGTGTGGAGCTACTGTAATTATTTCACGTCCAAACTTGCTTCCAAAGTATTCGAGCCACTGACGAAAGTTGTACCAAGATGCATCACTAATGCTCTTAGCTAGCTTGTGATTCCTTTTTTATCTATAAAATTAATACGACGCTTAGTAAGGTGAAGCTTCCAGCCCGACTGCTTATACTCAACAGAACGGGTATGTTTTTTAAACCTTGGATATCCCTTATTGCCAGGTTTGTTGGACTTGCAATTAGCAAAAAATCTTTTAATTGCGCGTTCTACGTTCTCTACTGACGCTTGGCAAGCATGGGAGTTGAGTTCCTTGACAAAACTGTATTCTGCTCTTAGTTGAGTGTTGTACTGATAAAGCTCTTTTTTGCCAATGCCACGGTGCTCTATCCAATACCTCAAAACTTTGTTTCTGACAAACTGAGAAGTACGAATAGCTTGCTCAATAGCGCTCGCTTGTGCCTTTTTTACTACAGCTTTATATTCGAGTACCAACACTTCTTGTATCACCTCCTAATTAGATAGCGAAATGGCTGTATAGTTTATATTATATACATATATTAATTAAAGAAGTGCTCCATTATAATTTGTTAAACAATATATTCTTAATCAAAAAAATGTCTGACGGCGAATAAATTCGCTACGGGCTTACCCCATACCTAGAAGCTAGGGGCTTGCGCCCTATGACTTTTGGTCAGTTTACCGACTTGTGGAACAGGCTTCGGTGCCTGTCTCCATCTGAGTCAAATAATAACTGTGGTAACTGGTAAGATGCTTAACTGGCAAGATGCCAGTTCCACAATAGTTATAGTATAGTCAATGTATAAACAAGTAATTATATTTAGTTATATTCTCAGTTATGATTACCCAAAAACTAAGCATGTGGGGCAACTCCCTTGGAGTCAGACTTCCTCAAGCGATTATTCAGGAGGTGAACTTGCAGGAAGGTGCATTAGTGAGCATTTCCACTGAGGACAATAAGATTATTCTTTCGACATCGCTAACAGGACCCTACGGTAATGAAATTTTTATCCGGTTTAGGTAAAAACCTAATTTCTGGAGAGCTCCGCTGGGAACTGGTCAATAGACTCACAGTCATCATACATTAAGGTCTGGGAAAACTTCCTTTAATACTGCCTGTCATTAAAGGACTCGTGTGAGTGGTGTGAGTGCAATGAAGCTGAGACTAAACAAGTTAGCTACCCATTGGTGGCAGTCTTTTGAGAAGCAGCCAACTCTGACTTGGAGTTTGTCAATACTCTGGTTGTTACTGATTGGCTGGTTAGCTTTTTTGTGGAACTTGGGAAGTACAGGTTTGGTAGATGAGACTGAGCCCCTGTTTGCAGAAGCCGCTCGCCAAATGACAGTAACTGGGGACTGGATTACACCCTATTTTAATGGTGAGACCCGTTTTGATAAACCGCCATTGGTCTACTGGTTGATGGCTATTGGTTATAAACTGATTGGGGTGAACGAATGGGCAGTACGACTCCCCTCAGCCCTAGCTGCGATCGCATTAATGCTTTTGGGTTTCTATACTTTGCGATATTATGGGATATCCCGTCCCGCTGCTGTGGTCTCCCCAGAGAATTCCGACAAACACAACCATACTAATGTCCCCAATCTCCAACGCCAATTGTGGCTAGCTGCTGGGATGGGTTCAGCCATGATTGCCTTAAATCCCCAAACCATAGTTTGGGCAAGAACCGGTGTCTCAGATATGCTACTCAGTGGCTGCATGGGTACTGCACTCCTCTGTTTTTTCCTAGGATATGCGCAAAAAGAACAAGAACTTAAGGAAGCAAAAGATAAAAATTCCCCCATCTCCCCATCTCCGCATCTCCCCATCTCCTCATCCCCTCATCTCCCCATCTCCTCCTCAAGTTGGTATCTAGCTTTTTACTTCCTAATTGCCTTAGCTATCCTTGCTAAAGGACCAGTAGGCATTGTACTACCAGGGATCATTATTGGAGCTTTTCTTATTTATCTAGGCAAATTGCGAGAAGTTCTACGAGAGATGCAGATTGTTAGAGGTATCTTGCTGATTTTGGCTCTAACACTGCCTTGGTATGGATTGGTAATCGCAGCTAACGGCAAAGCCTACATTGACTCGTTTTTTGGCTATCATAATTTCCAGCGCTTCACTGATGTTGTCAATGGCCATTCTGCTCCTTGGTATTTCTACTTTCTGGTTGTACTAGTAGGTTTTATCCCCTGGTCTGTATACTTACCAATAGCGATCGCTAGGCTAAAGTTTTGGCAGCGAAAACGATGGCGCTCCTCTCCCCGCTCTACCCATTTAGGTTTATTTGCTCTATTCTGGTTTGCTAGCATCTTTGGTTTCTTTTCCATTGCCGTAACCAAGCTACCCAGCTATGTTCTACCTCTGTTACCTGCTGCGGCTATTATGATAGCTCTGTTGTGGAGTAAAGAAATTACTAGAGCTGCCGCAAAGAAACCCGGTTTCTTAGGGGAAAATGTGGATATTTCGTTGTCTTCCTCACAAGAAACCCGGTTTCTAAATATTGGAACTAGGGGAAAAACTCCCTCACTGCCTTTGTTACTGAGTGGGGTGTTCAACTTACTATTGTCGCTAGCCCTTGCTGGTGTTATTTTATATAGTCCTGATCTCATCGGCTATGATCCAGCTGTACCCAACTTGTCTGAGATACTTCAACAGTCAGGTTTAACTTTGCAAGGTAGTTTTATTTGGTGGCTAACTGCCGTCGTGATGGCACTGTTGCTGCTCAAGCGACATCGTTGGCGTTGGCTGTGGAGTGCAAATTTTGTCGGATTTGTGGCATTTTTAATCTTTGTTATCACACCAGCTTCCTTCCTGCTAGATGAAGTGCGTCAGGAACCCCTGCGGGAACTTTCCCAACTTGTCACTCAGGTACAGCAACCTGGAGAAGAACTGATTATGATTGGTTTTCAAAAGCCTAGTGTCACTTTCTATACCCAGAGATTAGTAACTTACTTTCGCTTCAATGAAATGGCAATTGCCCACATTAAACAAATAGCCAAGACTCAACCCAATCCCCCCTCTGTTCTGATTTTAAATCGTTCAAAAAAGCTGATAGAAGCTCAGCTACAACCTGATGAATATGATAAATTAGGCACTGCTGGTATTTATCAACTGCTTCGGGTTTCCAAAGAGGCTCTGGCTAATAAGTCATGAGTAATGAGTAATGAGTAATGAGTAATGAGTAATGAGTAATGAGTAATTATCAATTATCAATTATCAATTATCAATTATCAATTATCAATTATCAATTATCAATTATCAATTATCAATTATCAATTATCAATTATGTAGGAATCTTGATAATAAACTCTGTGCCTTGTCCTGGAGTCGAAACACAATTGAGTTCACCACCATGTTTTTCTACAACAATTTGGTAGCTAATAGATAGTCCCAATCCTGTGCCACTTCCCACAGGTTTAGTGGTAAAAAATGGATCAAATATCTTCTGTTGCACTTCCTTGTTCATCCCATGACCATTATCGGCAATCCGAATGACGAGAAATTCAGGATCTTGGTAAGATAAATTTTGCAAGCCTTGAGTATCTTCAGTTTGAGGATTTTTAATTTTGTTGGTGTAGCAATACCCTTGGGAAATGCTGTGGTTGGATGAGGCAAGGGTAGATGCTAGTGCTACACTACGTGAAATTGTAGGGATATTTAGTCTAGCAAATTTTGAATTTTGAAAATTGAATTGCTTAGTCACATAGGTGCTGATGGTAATTACTCGTGGGTTATTTTGGTTTTCTAGAGCATCAATAGCATTAGCCAAGATGTTCATAAACACTTGATTTAACTGACTAGCATAACAAGTAATTTTTGGCAGTTGACCATAGTTTTTAATCACCTTAATGCCCCCTGCCTTACCTGTTGGCTTAAGTCGGTGTTTTAATATGAGTAGGGTGTTATCAATGTCTTTGTGGATATCTAAAGGTTTGAGCTTAGATTCATTTTGTCTGGAAAATATTCCTAGCGATCGCACAATCTCAGAAATACGCTTGGCTCCTATTTCCATTGAATTTGTTAGTTTGTGCCAATCTTCCCTCAGAAAATCCAACTCCATCTCCTCCCCATACTCCTGAATTTTGGCTGGGGGATTGGGGTAAGCTTGCTCGTAGAGTTCAACTAGGTGCATCAAGTCTTGGAAATATTGACGCGCAAACTCGATATTGCCAGAGATAAAGCTAGTAGGGTTGTTGATTTCGTGGGCAATTCCTGCAATCATCTCCCCCAGACTCGACATTTTTTCCGATTGAATCAGTTGAGCTTGAGTACTTTTTAATTCGGCTAGGGTCAACTCTAGCTGCTTGGCTTTTTCTCTTTGTCGGGTTTCTGAACGCTGTAGTGCTTGTTGTGCTTGTTTGCGATCGCTAATATTTTTATGGGAGCCAACCATGCGAATGGGATTTCCCTGCTCATCCCACTGTGCTTGTCCCCGTGCCAGAATCCATTTGTAACTACCATCTTTACAGCGTAGGCGATATTCCATTTGATATTGAGGAGTTTGCTGTTTGAGGTGAGTGGTGAGTGCAGCTAAAGTCTCTTCAAGATCTTCAGGATGAACAAGATTGCACCATGCCTCATAGGTATTTGCTAATTCCTCTTCGGCAAAACCCTGCATCTGCTTGAGTTCTGCTGAGATGAAAGTTTCCCCAGTTTGTATGTTCCAATCGAAGATACCATCTCCGGTGCTCCGTAGAACTAACTGCCAGCGTTCTTCACTTTTTTTCAGAGCTTCCTCTGCAGCAACCCGATTGGTGATATCCTGTTGCACACCAACAAAATTAGTCAGGTTGCCTTGGACATCGTATACCGGAGAAATAGTTAATTCTTGCCAGAAGGGAGTCCCATCTTTACGGAAGTTACGCAGCACAGTTTGGCAGTCTTTCTTTTCAGCAATGGCTTGACGTAGTTTAGTTATTTGTGTTTGTTCTGGCTCCGTTCCCTGCAAAAAGCGACAATTTTGACCAATAACTTCTTCTGCCGTATAACCAGTGATGCGTTCAAACCCAGAATTGACATAAATTACAGGGTTATCTGACCGTTGGGCATCAGTAATAACAATACCATTAGAAGAAGCCGCGATCGCTCTTTCTAGGAGTCGTAATTTTTTTTCCGTAGCGGTGCGAATTTCTATTTCTTGTTGCAATCGTCGATTTTGTTCTTCTAGCTGTTTTCTCAGCCTTTGGTTGGCTAGTTGCACTTCAATTCTGGCAATTACTTCTTCAGTTTGAAAGGGTTTGGTGATATAGTCCATCGCACCTAGAGAAAAGCCTTTCATTTTATCACATATTTCATCCAAAGCACTAAGGAAAATTATCGGAATTTCTTTAGTACGTTCATCCGCTTTTAGTTGTTGACAAACTTCATAGCCATCTATACCAGACATAAGAATGTCTAGTAAAATTAAGTCAGGAGGTTCTGCTAAGGCGGCAACGATTGCTGATTCACCATCAAGGGTAGGTCTAACCTCGTACTCATTCTCTGTTAGCAGCTCAGTTAGCAGGTGTAAATTGTCTTCGCTATCATCTACAATTAAAATTGTCTCTGGGGAATGATAATTGTTCATTGTTCATTACACCGTGTAGCTTGCTGAATCAGGGTTGCAATTAGGTTATATTTAAAACTATGGGCTAAAATTGCCAGAGCATCTGCTAAAGAAGCGTTGAGAATACGAATTTCCTCAATCAAGCTATTTACCTGAGTCATTTTTGAGCGAATGGCGGCTGCTTCTAGGTTATAGAGTAAATCCCTCGGCAGAACAGCTAGGTTGGCTGGAGTTAGAACTGCTAGCATCTGTTCAGGAGAAGTTATTTTTTTTCTTTGGTAGATTTTGTTGCTATCATCTGCGTAAAGATAATGGACTCCCAAGTGCCTATTCATTGTCTCAAAAATATCCTTCTCCTGGAAAGGTTTATGGATAAAATCATCACAGCCAACGGAGAGAAGAATTGCCTTCTGTTCCTCTAAAATACTCGCTGTAACGGCAATCACAACAGTAGTTTTACCTCTGGTAGTAGATTTAATCTGCTTAGTTGTTTCATAGCCATCCATTACAGGCATCCGCATATCCATAAAGATCAGATGAGGTTCCCACTCTTGCCAAATAGCGATCGCTTCTTGACCATTACTAGCTTCCTGCAATCCAAATTTAAAAGGAGAGAGGAGTTTAACTAGGAGTTGGCGATTGGTTGCTTTGTCATCAACAATCAAAATACGATAGCAGGGTTGGTTAGGGGCAAGGGCAAGGATATTAGACCTGGGTTTTTGAGGGGGTATCATTGTAGCATCTCCTAAGGAAGCTTGAATTTCAAAGGTGAAGCTACTGCCTACGCCCACTTGACTTTTAACTGTAATCTCACCTCCCATGAGTCGTACAAAGTTACGACTAATTGCCAATCCTAACCCTGTTCCTTCTTGGGCATTCTTTCCTGTTTGGGTTTGGCTGAAGGCTTGGAAGAGCTGCTTGAGCTCTTCCTCTGCAATACCTGAACCGGTATCTTCGACTTTAAAGGAGATTGCTAAGAGCTGATTGCTAATGGCTAATTGTTCATTGCTGATTGCTTGTTCTTTTCCATTAGCAATTAGCCATTGACTATTAGCAATTCCCACTCGTAAAGTCACACCACCTTTTTTTGTGAATTTGATAGCATTGTTGAGGAGATTAATTAAAATTTGGCGTAACTTGAGTAAGTCGGTGCAAATATAACGAGGGACATCTGGAGCTCGTTCAAAGAGCAATTGTAAACCTTGACTTTCTGCTCGTAAATGAAACATATCTACAGTTTGGTCAAGTAAATTCCAGAGGTCGAAATTTTCAGAATTTAGCGTTGTCCTTCCGGCTTCAATTTTGGAGAGGTCTAAAACATTGTTGATCAAGGTCAATAGATGCTCACCACTTTGGTTGATAATGCGAATACTATCTCGGTGCTCATGAGTTAAGTCTGAAGAACGATTCAACAACTGAGAAAAGCCCAAAATCGCATTCAGTGGAGAGCGTAATTCATGACTCATGTTAGCAATAAAAGTGCTTTTAGCTTGATTCGCTACTTCTGCTTTTTCTTTCGCCACAGCCAATTGTTGATTCGACTCAGTAAGTTCAACAGTTCGCTCTGCTACTCGTTGTTCTAGAGTTGCAAAGGAAGCTTTTAGTTGGATGGCCATGCTGTTGAAAGACTCAGCGAGTTCTCCGAGTTCATCTTGGCGATCGATCTCTACCTCCGTTTCCTGCTCCCATTGACCCTCCCTAAGACTTTTTGCTGCTTGGTTCAACTTCAAAATTGGCTGGGTAATCCAACCTGCTGTAAAAACTCCCAGAATAATTGCTGCAAGCAAAGCTAAGACACAGAGGACGATCGTTATTCTGGTATTGGCATAAATTTCTGCCATAAAATCTGACTCTGGTACAACCGTCACCATCAGCCAGTTCAGTTCACCTTGGAGCGGAATAACTTGACCTAAATAGCGTTCTGAATTGAACCGGAACTCAAAAGCCTCCGGTTGGGTAGTATTAGTCAGAGAATGTTCGGTGTTGAAAAGATACTCAGTTGTGGCACGGGTAATCTCATTTTGACTTTGAGTTGCAGATAAGCGTCGATGCTGAACATCCACATTTTCAGCCAGTTCACTGCGCGGTTGCGGCTCAAAGGGAACTTCTTCTGTTGAAGTGGCAATCAAAAAACCATTGGGTTCAATCAAAAAAACTTGTCCATTTGTACCTACATTCAGCGTCGCCAGGAATTGTCCCGTTTCAATCAAAGCGCTTGTGGCAACACTAACTCCTTGGAATTGCTTGTTAGCATCATATAAAGGTAGTGTATGAACCACATGAATTTCAGGCTGATTTTTTCCTTTTGCTAAACTGACGACCAAAGACCAGTTTCCCTGCTTTGCATTTCGGGCTGCCCCATACCAGGGATTTCCAGGTGGATCATTGTGAGGATCATAATCGGTTCGGATGTCCTGAAGCTCTAAGTTTTCTCCCTTTTCATTAGCAAAATATCGATAAAACCCTGGATCTAAAGAGGCATCAAGTTTGCGAATTACGAGATTATCTGGAGGCAGTTGTTCGACTGAAATAAAATCCCCTTCTTCATTGGCTAAGGCGATAATACTGACTGCTGTAAAAATTTGGTTTTCTTGAGTAAAGTAGTTTTGAAGCCTTTGGAGATCGTAGATATCCAAGAGATTTTGTTGTACAAGTGCCGCATTATTTTTGTTAACAGATTTGATCAGCGTAAAATAGGAATCGAGATTTTCTTCAACACGATCACCAATCTCTTCCATCAACTGATTGGCTAAATCGGTGACTGCCTGTTGACCACTGCGATAGGATAGATAACCCACCAATCCCACTACTACAACAATTTGCAACA
This sequence comes from Symploca sp. SIO2C1, assembly GCA_010692635.1. Lineage (GTDB taxonomy): Bacteria > Cyanobacteriota > Cyanobacteriia > Cyanobacteriales > Coleofasciculaceae > Caldora. The sequence goes on from JAAHGL010000065.1 coordinate 11,086, forward strand.
CGAAGGGCAAAATCAGCACCTGGCGTAAGGGAATTTGGTGGAGTTTCGGAGCGATCATTGTTCGTAAAATTTTCATCACTGTTACATGGCAAGCATCTTAGCTAAATCCCTCTACAAATTTACTTTCCTGTTTTACGTTGACCTACTTAAACTATTCATAAGCATCCCAATGGGAGCAAATGTAAACCGAAGCTGAGGGAAATAAGTAGACATCCCCAATTAGCAATTAGCAATTAACAATTAGCAATTCAACGCAACTGCTCCTGCTGTCGGAAGCGGCGGATATTACCAATCATGACTGGAACAATTGCCAGTAATAAGATAACTGCGATCGCACTACCCCGTCCAAAGTTTCTAAAATTGAACATTTCTTTGAGCATCCGACTAGCAATCACTTCTGTACCCTGATTACCATTAGTCATTACCCAAACAATATCAAAGACTTTAAGCACCATAATCACCACCGTGGTAGCAACAACAGCAATGGTAGAGCTAATCATGGGAATGGTAATTTTCCAGAATATTTGCCACTCATTTGCTCCATCCATCCGTGCCGCTTCAATAATATCTTTGGGAATCCCCTTGACAGCGGCAGAAAACAAGATTGTGCAAAAACCCGTCTGCAGCCAGATCATAATAGCAATTAGGGCAAAGTTATTAAGGGAGGGCTCCACCAACCAACCAATCGGCTCGAATCCCAGACTAGTAATAATCCCATTGAGCAAACCAATTTGTGCTGTGCCTGCAGGACGAAAAGCATACACAAAACGCCAAATCACACTTGCTCCCACAAAGGAGATTGCTAAGGGTAAAAAGATTAAAGCTTTAGCAAAGGACTCATAGCGTACTCGATCGACCAACACAGCTATTATCAGCCCTAGTGCTACACTGAAGCTAGTGACCAGCACTAACCACAGGATATTATTACTGAAGGCAGCTAGCATCGTACTGTTGGTGAAAGCAAAGATGTAGTTGTCTAGACCAACAAAGTTTTGAGAGCGTTGATCTAAAAAACTGAGGTAAATCGTGTTTAGGGTGGGGAGAAACAGATAACCACTCAGTACTATGAGCGCAGGAGCTAAATAAATCCACGGAAGAACTCGGTGACGCCATTTATTCGGCAGGAAGTTAGCTAGGTAATTTAGCCCATAAAATATGCCAATAACCCCGCCACAACCAAGGATTATGGCGAGAATGATACTGAAAATTTTGCTTAAGGTAGGCATTGCTATTTGCTGAACTCAGTGAATATACGTATTTCATATTGTAGTACTAAATAAATGGTAATATAACTCAAAATTTTCTGAGCCGGAGTTAATATCTCAAGAGCTTGAGTTAATACCTTAAGAGCTTAAGTTAACGATTTAGAGGCTCAGTTAAAACCTTGAGATCCTAAGTTAACGATTTAGATCCTAAGTTAAGACCTTCTAGATCCTAAGTTAAGGCTCTTAACAATTTAAAGATGAACCATACTTTTACTCTCTCAGGTAATTTTGGCGATTAAAATTTAGTTTTTCAGTGGCTCAAACTCAAGCCAGGGATGAGTTTTAATAATTGCTTGTAAGTTAATAACTAACTTCTGTGATTAAGAGTCTTAACTTAGGTTGTCAAAAATAGATGGAAGTTGCATAGTTATTTTAGTGGTCAGGGTTGAAGTGAGGTTTCTCCGTCCCTTCCGGGGAAGCCTACTTTTTCTAAAATTAGGAATATTTTAAAGAAAAATTCTTTATCTGTGACCAACTAAAATCACTAATAACTAACTGTTATTAGCTAATTAATACTTTACAAAAGGTTAAATTTATGCTGTTTACAGGGAGTTCTGGTGATAGGAAGCCCCTCGTTCAACTTTGCTTTATTTCATTACAAAAGGTCGAAGCTGAGACAAATCTAGAAGAGCAGAGCCTATTGAAAAATAAATACCAAGGTGATGCCACTGTCTTTTGGCAGCTATGGGTACAGCACCAAGACTATCTTTATCAGCGTTGTCTGAATTGGATGAAAGGCAACTATACAGATGCCCAAGAAGCACTCAGTCGAGCCAGCATCAAAGCTTGGGAGAAATGGCAAGACTACGCTGAGACAATTACTAATCCTAAAGCATGGATGACTCAACTAACTCATAACCTCTGTCTAGATATGCATCGAGAGTATAGGAGAGAAGCCAGAGGTATTGAGGGCATTGAAGAAATTGCGATGGCAGAGGATAACTATCTTGCTTTTAGCTCCTCATCTTCGGAGTCAACAGTCCTTGATCGCGAAAGGAATAGTTACCTTTATCGTATCCTTAACACCTTGCCTGCTAAAGTGCGTATTCCTTTTATCCTTTGGTGTGAAGAGGAGATGTCGTATTCAGATATTGCTAAACAACTCGCTCTCCCCAAAGAAAAAGTGCGAAAACGAGTTCAACAAGGGCGAACTCTTCTCAAAAAACAGCTGCAGGAGTATTTTTCAGAGTTGGATGACTCTTCTTGTGCGGGGGAAGAACAATTCAACTATGAATTCATAAAGCTGGCATGGGAAAAACTTCTATCCGAACCAATCACGACTTCCGGCTGCAAAACACAGATAAATACCAAGTGTACTTCAGAGTCCATCGATTACAAGGTTACTACCACATGTTTAGAAGTGCTATCACATCAATGGTACAGTTCCCACAGTTGTCTGGGGTGGAGATGAGCATTCACCTTGTCTTAGATGAGAAACCAACCAGAACCAACCAAAAGCTGAAAACATTAAGCCGTTATCTGCAAAAGTATCCCTCAGGATGGAAAAAACGTTTGGAATTGGCGGATCTGTTGTACAAAATGGGGTGCTGGCAAGAAGCAGTTGGGCAGTACCGCCAAGCACTTGAGCAGGAACCCTGTTTGATAGAGGTACGGCTAAAAATAGGGAAGATTTTACATCTGATGGGAAAAAATACAGAAGCGATCGCAGTTTATCAGGAAGCCTCGTCTTTATGTCACAATGCTGCCACTAAGTATCATCTAGAGGGATTAATTGAACTGTATCGCGATCGCCTGATGGGAGCGGTGAAGCTGTTTGAGTCAGCAGCTGCCATTGAAGCCGACAACCCAGCTCACTGGCACATGATTGCGCAGGTATACCAAAAAACAGAATCTCCTACAGCAGCACTGCAAGCCTTTGATGCTGCCTTATCACTCAATCCGAATGACGTTGTTGCTTTGAGCCAGAGTTATCAGCCTCTGTTAGCAGTGGGGAAATTTCAGCAAGCACGGCAGCGCTTGGAGCAGGCATTAAAGCTATCCCCTAATGATTATCGCACTCTCCAACAGTTAGGAACACATCGCTGTCATCAAGGGTTAGTTAAGGGTGAGGAGGGCAAACAGACTAAACAGTTGCTCAAAACTGCCTTAGCTTTGGCTCCTCATTCTGCCACTGCTCATCAAGTGTTGTCACTTTACCACCTGTGCCGGGGTGAGTGGAACAAAGGGGTTGCAGTATTGCTGAAGTTTACAGAAGAACATCCCAACAATCCTCTTGGCTGGTATCACTATGCTCAGTGTCTGTTTTCTACGGGAAATTACCATACTGCTGCTGAGGCAATTCTGAAAGCTTATCAACTTTACCAAAACGATTGTGAAATTTATCGGGCGCTGTGTGAGATTTTGCCTGCTGCTGAGAAATGGAAGGAGTTTGGGATTGATGTTCCCTCAGATTCAGATTCTGTCTCCCTAATAGAAGAGATGCTGGATTGTTTTCCCCAAAACTGGAGTGTCTGGGTAACGGCAGGGCGAGTGTTAGTGAAACATTATCAGGATATAGAACAAGGGTGTATGATTTCTGCCCACGCCGTGCAACTTCAGCCGAACCTAGCTGATGCTTGGTTTCTGCATGGGCGGGTACTAGCACTAGCTGGGAAACATCGGGAGGCAACAGAAGCACTGAAACGAGGATGGCAATCGCCATCCAAAGGTTATTTGCAATCGGTATCAGCAGCTATGTGGTTGGGGGAAAGTTATCAGGCATTAGGGGATGAGCCTAGGAGTCGGAAATGCTTGGAAGAAGCTTGGGGTTTCACTAAAGTACTGATGGAATTTAACCCCACCACCGCTTATTACTGGCAAGGGAGAGCATTATTGGCATTGGGGGATGTGAGGGGTGCAAGGAAAGCTTACCGCAGCGCCCTGTCTGGGCAGTTGCTCTACCCAGCACGAGGAGAGGTAAAGGAGGCTCTGGCACATTTGTAAGGAGAGGGAAGAAGAAACACTATTGAATTGTTATGGCTACTGCATATCTGGCTCCCCACCTAACTGCTTAAGCCTAGCCAGCAGTTCTTCCACACGTTGCTGTGCTAATTCTTTTTCATGTTTTTCTTGTTCAGCTCTCTCTTGTGGAGTGGGAATTAATTGCCCCTGTGGACTAAAAAACCGTAGCTTTGATTCATAAACCCCCACAAACAACTCTAACTGCTGACTCCACAACCACTCTTTCTCATTTGGCTCTATGGGTTGGTATCTACCTCCTACCAGGCTGAATCCTTTGAACTCCAAGGTATCAGGGTGAAACCAGAAATATTCCGGTGTGCGAAAAGTGTCTTGGTAAAGCTGTTTCTTCAACCCCTTATCAACATTGGCAGTGCTGTTAGAAAGCAGTTCAATAATTACATTAGGATATTTCCCCTGTTCGGCCCACAGTACCCAGCTTTTGCGTGGTTTATTTTCTGTACCCAGAACCACAAAAAAATCTGGTCCACGAAAGTCCCGAGTAGTAATGTGTTCCGGACTGAAATAAATCGTGAGGTTCCCAGTCGCATAGAAGCTGGTGCGCTCTCGCCACCACCACTTGATACAAGCCAACAACAGCTCTATTTGATCACGATGCAAGTCACTTTCCAAAGGTGGTTCATCACTCCATAAATCGCAGGGTGGAATGATTATATCTTCCTCTTCCGTCGGTATCGTTAAACTTGCCGTAGCCTCTGAATTTTGAGCAAAGGTCATAGTGGTTAAAGGGCAAAATGGCTACCTCTAGTTTAATCCGGGGTTTCTCTCTTGATTCATCACTTTTTTTAGCTCCGCTTTACATAGTAGCCGAGTTAAGAAACTGCGATCGCCTATCAAAAATCTATTACTCACTCCAAACACTAAAAAACTCTTACCAAATCTGAGTCCATTGCGTCTTCGTCCAAATACAAGCGAATTACACTCATTGTAGATTCGGATTTTTTTGATAGTGTAGTGCAGCCAGTTGCTCATAAGCTTGTTGTTCCTCGGCTAAATCTTGCTCAATTTCCTCTCGGTTAGCATGAAAGTAGGCTAATGATGCATAAATCTGTGTAATTGTCAAGTGATTCAGCCGTCTGGCAATTTCCTCCGCGCTGTAACCCTGTTTGTATAACCCCGCAACACGACGAACAGATGTACCAGTACCGGCAATAAGAGGACGACCTCCACGGAGTTGAGAATTGGTTGTAATCAGTTTACCGATATCAGTAATAGTTGCCACAAGTTTTAGTTTCTACAAGTCTCATACTTATAGTTTAAGGGGTGAGTGCGACCTCGAAGCAGTAACAGTGCGATCGCTTTGTGTGAAGCAATGCTGGAAAAGCGTGCGATACCCTTAACACTTGCTAGCCAAGATGCGATCGAAACTCAGTTTTAACTCCGGAAAAGTGGTAGAGTCGATTACCATTTCTCCAGTCAAAACTGTCTCATCATAGCGTCCTTCGTTTAACTGACAAATTGTAATTTTGCTCTCCAAGGGATCGACAATCCAGTATTCAGGAATTTCTAAGACGCTGTATTCACTGTACTTAGCTCGATAGTCCGCTGATTGTGTCGATTCGCTTACCACTTCTACCACTAACAACGGTGGCGGTTTGTTAAGTTCAATGACCGCTTCTCTTTCCTGCCTCGGAGCCCTCTGCCTCCTGCCTTCTAACGCTCATTACTCATTACTCATTACTCATTACTCATTACTCATTTTTACCAGACTTAAAATAAAGAGATGATTTATATAAAACTTGTTCTTGATGAGTTTCCAGAGTGCAATCTGATAAAGGATAAGCAACACAAGTAACTGTGTAGCCAGCAGTTATTTCCGACGGTTGCAGAAATTTTTGCTCACTTTGCTCCACCTCCCCACTAATGATTTTGGCAATACAGGCTGAACAGGTTCCTTCACGACAGCCAGCAGGTAAGCGTATGCCAGCTTCCTCTGCTATATCTAAAATGTATTCCTCATCGGGTACTTCGATTGTGTGATCAAGATTGAGTGCCGAATTTACTAGTCGGACTTGATAAACTGCCATCTGTTACTTCCTTCCCATTGATATCTTTAATACTTAATAACCAAAAAAAGAACTATCAATTTCAGTACACCAAACCGTCCAATCTTATCACTGCTCCCTGCTCCGTGTTGCTTTGCTTCTCAAGAGCCCCTAGGAGCACTTCGCGCCCCCAATTGCAATTGAGAAACAATTCTCTTCCATTAGCTATTAGCCATTAGCTATTAGCCATTAGCCATTAGCCATTAGCTTTGAGCGTGTTTTTCGATAGGCAACAACAAACCAACTAATTGCTGCTAATCCCAACAACATTAGTGTCAACCAATCTCCCCAACGCACATATAAAGTCTGTGTCTGCCGTCGATAAATAGTATCTGCGTGAATCTCATAAGTATTAATCCCCGATAACCATTGGGTTCTACCGTGAGGGTCTACAATACCAGAGTAGCCAGTGTTGGTTGCACGTACTGCCCACCTGTCAGTTTCTACTGCCCGCATTACATCCTGAGCATGGTGTTGAGCTGGCATAGTTTCACTGTAATGGGCATTATTAGACGCTGTCAGGATAAATTCCCCACCAGCTACAGCTTGACGCCGAAAATGGTAGGCGAAAGCTGACTCATAACAGATACCGACAATTGCCGAACCAAATGGCGTCTCAAAGATCTGATTTGGCTTACCGGCTACTTGGTGAGCATTAAGAGGCGAAAGTCTATCAATTAAATCTCCTAAAACCTGCTCAAAGGGAATATACTCTCCTAAGGGTACTAACTTAACCTTGTCGAAGCGACTGATAGTTTCTCCAGTGCCAGTAACAGTAAACAGACTGTTGGTAAAACTACGTCCCTGTTTGCCGAATGCTCCTACCCAGGCAAGGACACCTTTATTTAAAATTGCTGAATAGAAGGGACTCCCATTCTTAACCTGCTCATCCCAGAGGAAGGGTAAAGCTGTCTCCGGAGTCAGCACAGCCTCAACTCCTTCCTCTGCCAAGGTTTCGTAACCAGTAGTGTAGCCACTCAGAGCGCGACGCCAACCTTCTGAGTAAAGCTTCATTTCATTAGGGATGTTACCCTGAATAATCCCCACTTGCAGTGCAGCAGTGCTTGGTTGAATTAGAGGGCGGCTGTAGAGTAAAAAACCAATCAAATGTAAAACAACTAATAGTCCTACTGCAATATTGAGAATTAGGAATTGGGAATTGGGAATTGGGAATTGGGAATTGGAAGCAAGGGAAGAAAGATTTTTATCCTCCTGCCTTCTGCCTTCTGCCTTCTGCCTTCTGCCTTCTACCTCCTGCCTCCTTTTATTGAAAGCTAATGCTATGCTTTGGGCTAGCAAACCATTAACTGCAACAATTGCTGCGGTGATGGTTGTAGGACCAGATAGTTGACCAAGGTGTAGAATTAGTAGGTTGTGGGGACTCTGGGTATAAGATAACGAAGTCCACCACAGAGGACCACTACTCCAAAGAGCTTCCAAGCCACACCATAAAGCTGTGCCAATCAAAATCTGAAGTAAGGTAGATAAAAGGCTGAATCTTCTGGTTTCTTTGCCTTTCAATGTCGCCTTCTGGAAAAACGCCATTCCTGCTGCCCAAATTGCTACCAGGAAAGCACCCCAAAGAGTAATGAAAGTCCAACAGAAAAAAGCGATCGCAATACTAGCAAGCCAGGGTACTCCCATCCAATCCATCGGGTGAATGCCAGTAATCCAAAACAGCGCTAATCCGTGGTAACCAATACCCCACACTAAACCGTACAAAGCACATTGGCGAATATTTTTAGTTGAAGATTGGGAATTGGGAATCGGGAATCGGGAATTGGGAATTGGGAATTGGGAATTGATATTTTGGAAGATGATGAGAAACCAGAGGGGAACTAGAGCAATCCATGCTAAGGGCCAAGCTTCTACCGGTGAAGGTGTAAAACCCATCAGAATGCCACCAATTAAAGGTAACAGTAAAAGAGGAGAAAAGGGGAAAGAGGAAAAGAAAGCACTTGTGACTTTAGTTTTTATCATTGAATATGTAGCTAACTATTGGACTTTGGATAAAAAAGATAGATTTACAGTAAGTTTGACGCAAATAAAAAAGGCAAGACAATGGCTCCTCTATCTCTGCAATAATCATTCGCTGAGAAACGCCTGACTCTTACAGAGTAGTGTGTTATGGTAAATTTATCTTTCTAGTAGCCCAGATAGGCAATTTTCCGACTTTCCGACTTTCCGACTTTTTAATCCTACTTTTCAGACTGACAAAGCTGGGTAAATAAATCAATCTATAAGTTGATAGCCGGTATGGCAACCATTTGAAAAATTTGCCATTTTAGAGGAGGTATGGCAATGATCATACTGTGATCAATTACTGTAATTTCGTCAGCTAGAGAATAGTTGGAAACTTCTTGTTTAATTTTCTCACTGGCGGAAACACTATCGATGTCATGATTCATTCCAATAAAATGATCTGCAAGAATTTAGTTATCCTTGCTTTGAGTCTGGCTTTAGGGACAATTACCGCTTGTAGGCAATCGAACAATGAAGCCAACAGTGAAGGAATTACTCAACGAACAATTAAAATAGGGTCGGTACTTGCCTTAGAAGGTCAAGAAGAGGCCCTGGGAAATGGCATGAAGGCTGGCTTGGAAGCAGCACTGAACGGAGAGGTTGTACAAGGTAAAAGAATTGAATTAATCTTCGAGAATGATTTTTATGATCCCCCAGTTTCAGAAGTAAGGACAAAAAAGTTAGTTGAGGATGGTGTCTTTTTAATGATTGGTAATGTAGGAACCCCAACAGCTAAGAAGACATTGCCAATTTTATTAGAACATAAAATTCCTGCTGTAGGTTTTTTTACTGGAGCTGATTTGTTGCGATCGCCACCATACTCAGAAGTAGCTATCAATTACCGTGCCAGTTATGTACAGGAAATAGCTACTGTAGTTGAATGGGCTTTGGCTGCTGGTGTGCAGGTCAATCAAATCTGTGCCTATGTCCAAAATGATAGTTATGGTAGGGCAGGATTAGAAGGCTTGAAACAAGCTCTATTAGATGAGGGAGTAACGAAGGAAAAATTGACTCATTTTAATGAACGTGAATCCTCAGCAAATAGTGATTCTAATATCCAGTCTAATGACTTACGTCCAGTAGGTTTTTATACCCGTAATACTCCCGATGTAATTCAAGGTTATAACTCTTTGAAGCAATGGGAAGAAAAGACTGGAACAAGTTGCAAGTTAGTAGTTACGGCTGGTACTTACAGTAATATTGCACGGTTTGCTAAACATGCTAAGGATTCAGGTGAAGATTGGGTTATTTCATCCCTCTCATTTACTGGTGCTGAACAATTGGAGCTTGACTTAGAAGAATATGGAGTAACTGATAAAGTTATCATGACTCAAGTCGTACCCTTTTCAAAGGATAATTTGCCTATTGTCAAAGAATTTAAAAAATTGTGCAAGAATCCCCAAGATAATTTATCCAAGAATTGTGGTTATGTTGCGTTAGAAGGGTATATCGTTGGTAAAATGCTTGTGGAAATCCTTAAGAAAATGCAAGTAGAAATCAATCGCGATAGTTTTATCAAACAGGTTTCTGATTCCAACTTTGATTTTGATGGAGTTACAATTGACTTTACTCAGAATAGCAAGCAAGCATCAGATTTTGTCGAAGTTACGTCTTTAAATGATGGTAAATTTACTCCTATCAAACAGAATAAATTTGCCGCTATGCTTAAATAATTACCGTTTAGTTATGCTTGATATCTAATTAAAATATAGAAAATCTTCTATGAAAAAAGAAAAACAATCTTTATTGACGAATGATAAGCTACAAAAGCCAATTGTTATTGTCGATACCAAGGTTTCTGATTTTACTGACTGGCTCGAGAATATCTCACTAGTTAAACTAGCTGCTGTATTGGGAGAAACAGCCATATTATTTGCCGTTATTTCTTTTATACTAACCATACCCAGTAGGCGACTACAAAAGATTCAAGATGCTCGAAAAGTTCTACACGAAGAATCAAGCAATCAATATAGCGATGGGCGTATTACTGCACTCAAGTTGCTGAATAAATACTGCGTTGACAATCCAGGACTGCAAGCAAAAGAGGCGAATTTATCCAAGATCACAATTAAGAGTTGTAGACACTTTCCCGAAAATAAATTTTCCCCAAAACAATGGGCATCAATGTTTAGAGGACCTACACCAATGAAGCTGTCACATGCAAACTTGAAAAAGGCAGATTTATCAGGGGCTAATCTGGCAGGCATTAACCTCCAGGATAGTGATCTTAGTGGAGCGAATCTGAACGATGCTAACCTAAAGGGTGCAGATCTGACTAACGCTAATTTAACAGGGGCTAATTTAGCACGAGCTGACTTGGAAGGAGCCAAATTAATAGGAAGTAAACTGGATCAAAGTTTTCTTTATGGTGCTAAGCTGAATGGTGCAGATTTCTCCGGAGCTAGCTTGAAGGAAACTAAGGCCATGTGGGCTGACTTTCAGAATGCTAAATTTAATCATGCAAACCTACAATCAGCTAACTTCAATCGAACTCAATTACATGGGGCTGATTTTTATCAGGCTAATTTGCAAAAAGCTTCATTACGATTTGCTAATTTACGGACAAAGAATGAGGACTCAATCACTCAGTTAAATCAGCAACAGGAGAGATTACCTGATGTAAGAATTCCATTCATTACTAGTTCTCTAAGTATTAGTGGAAAAGGCTTTGATGCAATTCCTGATTGTGTCAATCCTAAGACTATTTTAGTAGAAGCAGAATTAACAGGAGCTGATTTGCGGGGAGCGCAGTTTTGCTCAGTTTTTCAACTTAAACGAGCCAAGAATTGGGAGAAGGCAATAACAGCACCAAACTGGAAGCAGCAAATTAAACAGTCACGACAACCTCGTTTACGTATTGCACTCCTGAAGCCAAAAAGTAACCCCAGTCTTTTTAATGCCTATGAATTGGGTATGCGTCGAGCAGCCAACCGTCGTATTGAAATTTGGGGTGTTGATATCGGAGCTGGTATCGATAGTGAGGTAAGAAAGATTCGGGAATTGATTAACAAAGATATTGATGCGATTATCTTAACACCAGCAAATTCTAAGAAGTTACGTCAGGCACTCGAGGAAGCTCGTGATGCTGGAGTAGCGATTATCACTGTTGATTATTGCTTGGATGATGGGATTGCCAAAAACTTAGCAATTGCCTGTTACAACACGAATAGTTTAGAAATGGGTCGTGATTCAGGCAAGGAATTGAAACAATGGATTCAGAAGAATCGAGGTAAGCATCCCATTTTTGAAGATAATCAACAACAAACTATTCATATTGCCTTAGTTGATGGTGCCAGCCATGACGGTTACTATCCCTATCTTGAAGGATTTTTAAAATCTATTGATGAAATTAACAAGTCCAGTGATATTTCCTTGAAGATTGTTGATTCTGTTGGTGTTACCCAAGGAAATGACATCAATAAAGTTAAGGAGATGCTTCAAGAGAACGGTGAAATACAGATAATTTGGGGAGGCTCGAATTTAGCAACAGAGCTAGCAATTAAAGGGGTTGAAGACTTAGGATGGGAGAAAAAATTTGTAATTTTTGGGATTTTAGATTTATCAAGAGATAAAGGAAAAAAGTTAACTGATGGGAATAGTCCATTGCAGTTAATTATTGATCAGGCTGGAATTAAAATTGGTAGGAAAGCTGTGAAAACAGCAGTTGAAGTCTTGAGGGGAGAGCGCTCTGGCGAAAAATATTACAAAAAAGACGTTCCATATAACCCATTAACTCAAGATGATGAGGACAAAGTCCGTGAGTTACTCAACGGAGTCGATAGTTCTGACTAGTGCAGCGCAGCGGAAATAACCCACCACCGACAAAAGGTCAAAAAGCTTACGGTACAAGCTTTCTTCCCTCCTGCCTTCTGCCTCCTGCCTTCTGCCTTCTTGCACTAGTCTTTTAACTCGGAGACTCTTAAATTTTCTAGTTAAACATTAAAGATGCAAGGTTAGAATACTAGACTAATGAAAATACTGTTTGTTCTTGCTACAGTACTGGTTATGCTCGGGATGCAACCATCAAACTCATCTTTACCTGTAGTTCGACTGCCTCTAGAACAAGTAAAAACTGACTATCAAACAGCCGAACTGCAATTTAACAAAGTTCTACATACTCAGGAATCCTATGAAGTTAGAGTATTCCTGAATCAGCCTGATGCCAATGCTCAGACTCCGACTGAGGGCAATAACCATTATGCCGGTTCCTTGTTCTTCTACGGTCAGGGTCAATATATTGATGAACAAGGACAGAAATTCTCAAGCCGCGATCCTAGAGCTCAGGAGTTCGATCTTAGCCCTCGTGCCTCCAATACTTCTTCCTTTACGCTGTACCTTGATATTACTGATAGTCTGCATCAATTCCTGAACGATGCTGAAATCAGCGTATCATTGGTTGCGGTTGATGCTGAAGAAAATCAAATAACTAATCCCGATTTGGCATTTGATTCTATCTCTTTAGTTACAGAGTAGTAAGCAAACAGTAATGAGCGCCCGACGGGCGGCGCACCACCCGCAATGAAGGGAAGAAACAAGCCAAACCCTCTTCCCTTCTGCCTTCTGCCTTCTGCCTTCTGCCTTCTGCCTTGTTTCTTAAAAGCCATTAGCAATTAGCAATTAGCCATTAGCCAGAGTGTTTCTTAAAAGCAATTAGCAATTAGCAATTAGCAATTAGCCAGAGTGTTTCTTAAGAGCTGTACCTCATTAAGCTGCAAAGTGCTGTATGTGGAAACGTGGTTTCACTTTCTCAGGTTCATCAACCCGAAACTGCCTGGACTACCTTGAGTGTATCAATGTATTGTACAAACTTTACTACCTTGCCATTTCTCAAAGTCCAAACCGATGCAGTTGGTGCTTGCATACTTTTGCCAGTGGCTTTGTAAGTTCCACTGTCAAACCCTAGAGTAATAACTGAATCCCCAGCGTCAAGAAATTCATCTACATGAGCCTGGAAGTTGTCCCACTCAGCACCAATTTTCTGAAAAACGCCATTGACTATAGCTTCATGTCCAATGAAAGTGCCACCATAGGGGATCCCCTCTGATTCGATCCATTCCACATTAGGATCAAGCACATCAAGAATGCTGGGCATATCGCCCTGCTCAAATGCCTGATACAGTCCCTTGATAATTTCGATGTTGCTCATGAATATATTTTAAACTTAACTGACTATTTGATGTTAGCTGCTCAACCCCAAAGGAAAAAGTTTACATTTAATATTCAGTGAATATTGGATTGGGGTTAGTCAAGACGATCTGAAACTCAGTTCCCTGGGTAAGATTGAGTTCAATACTACCTTCAAGCTGCTTGGTTAGGTTACGCACTAGCTGCAAGCCAACGGAATTGGGATTGCGCCAGTCCAAATCTTCTGGAATACCGATTCCATTATCACGAACGGTCAAAATTAACTGATTTTGCGACTGATTGTTTTGAATACTAACGCCAATTTCACCTCCTTGTTGAGCAGGAAAGGCAGACTTTAGGGAGTTGGAAACTAGTTCATTAATAATCAAGCTACAAGGAAGAGCTGTTTTAACGGTTAGTAAGATTGGCTCGGCGTTAACATTACATGTAATAGCACGGTTATCAGCATCGTAAGACCGGCAAATATGATCAACTAGAGTGGTAATATATTCAGGGAAGTCAATCTGAGCCGAATTATTATCTTGGTAGAGTTGCTCATGAATCTGCCAGATTGTCTTGACTCGGTTGTGGCTTTCTTCAAAGAGTTTGATAATCTCTGGATCTCCCAAAGATTGAGAGTACAACTCTAACAACTCACAGATAATTTGCAGGTTGTTTTTGGTACGGTGGTGCATCTCTTTAAGCAAGTTTTCTTTCTCTTGCAAAGACTCTCTAAAGTGATCTTCTGCTTGCTTGCGATCGCTAATATCGCGCCAACAGACAATTAAGCCATCCCCGAGTTGAACGGCATGGAGATCAAAAGCTTTTTCTTGGCTAAGATGATAGATATCTTGGTAGACAAAAGATTCTTTGACTAGAGGTTGAGCTGTTTCTACTACTTGGCAGTATTCAGCAAATAGTCCTGTTTCCTGATGAGCAGGAAATAGTTCACACAAGCGTTTACCAATTTGCTCTTCTTTAATTAGGTAGCTACTGTTTGCTGCAGCGGTATTAATGTAATCAATCGAAAAGTCTACAATTTGACCTGATTGATCTCGCATTGCTGAGTAAATCGCAAAGCAGTCTGGCATATTGTCAATAGCAGTGCGGAATTTTTGTTCACTAGCTTGTAATTCTGTTTCGAGTTGCTTGCGCTCTGTGATATCCCGACTAATAATTACTACTTGGTCAACACGATTGTCATTGCTCAACACCGGATTGATAACGTAATGATAATAGCGAATGGCGCCATCTGTCGTTGTCAACTGCATTTCGCCGCTGATGGGTTTTCCTGTACTGAATACCTCTTGCCGCCGAAGGTCAAAATTGTCCCTCACTTCTACCAAAACACCAATTTCGTGCCCAGTTTTGCCAACTAAATCTCCTAGCTCCAATTCCCAAGCTTTTAATCCCTCAGGATTAGCATAAAGATATTTACCTTCTCGATCCATTAGGTAGATATGATCGACAGAGGTACGCAGGATACTATCGAGCATCTTAGTTGGCTCTTCAGCCTGAGTTGCCAGACTTTGCTGCTGTAATTGATCCAATTGACGTTCGGTAATATCCTGACAGATTCCGGCAATTCGGTAGACTTCACCTTGTTCGTTGGGAATACCAAAAGTATGGAAGTAAATCCAGCGTACTTCACCGTCTGGCTTAATAATGCGATACTCTTGGCTATATTCCCCCTGCTGAATTTGACTCAAGCTTGCTTGGACGCGCTCTTGATCTTCTGGATGTATAGAGTTTCTGAAAATGTCCATACCTGTTAGCAGAGGTTCATTAAGGCTATGGGCAGTTTTTCCCAGAACTTGCTCAAAAGCGGGACTAACGTAGAGGAAGTTTTGCAAATCTGCCCTCGCCAACCAGAAAACTTGCTGGAGATTTTCTGTTAACTGGCCAAATATTTCCTGAGTCTGATGCAATGACTGTTCTGCTCGCCGTTGTTCTTCAACTTCTGCTAGCAGTCGTTGGTTAGCCTCGATTAAATCGGTTGTTCGCTCCCGAACTTTAGTATCTAACTGTTCATTGAACTGTTGCAGTTCCTCAAGAGCCTGCTTCTGCTCAGTGATATCCCTACCTTCTGAAATTAGCAGCACCACTTTTCCTGTTTCATCCTGCACAGGTTTGATGGAAAAGTCGATGGTAGCAACGGTATCCTCAGGACTAAAATGGTTAACTTCGTAACGGACAAAGCGACCCGCTGCTGCTTGAGCGATCGCTTTTTGCAATCCTGCTTGGGTTTCCGGTGAAATCTTCCACCAGCCTGCTTCCCATAAGGGACGATGAATTACTTCCTCAGCTTCCAATCCAACTAACTCTAGTGCTCTCTGATTAGCTTCGAGCAGTATACCCTCTGGTGACATTAGTCCAATAAATTGGAAAGTTTGGTTAAAGATGGCATGGAATTTGCGCTCACTTTCCCTTAAGGCTTGCTCTGTTTGCTGACGTTTCTGCTGTTCCTGAGCTTCCTGGAGACTAAAAGATAGATACTCACCAATTTCCATCATCATTCCCACTTGATACTCACTCCAGGTACGGGGAGTTGAAGAATGAAGGCTCAGTAAGCCTATGAATTTGTCTGACTGCCGCAGAGGTACAGCCAATAATGCTTGAGTTTGGCAGGAGTGCATCCAGCCAGCGAGAGGTGCCAACATAGGCTCTTGGGTAGCATCCTCTGTAATCATTATTTCTCCTTGCCGGAGAAGCTTGAAATAGTCTGGGACAGATTTTAAATCCGCAGCTAAGTCTTTGGGTAGTTGCATCCTTGGAGGTTCACTGGTTTGGATAATCCTTAACTTGCTGTTTCCTTCAATGATGCTGTAACTCACACCGAGGTTGGAGAAAAAATGACCAATCTTGCTGAGGGTTTGCTCGATAATTTGCTCCTTGGACAACTCCGTAGTTTTTGCAGTGGAGATGGCATTAATCAACTGGAGGCAGATCTGACTCTGTTGAAGTCCCTGCTGCACTTGTAACCGTTTAGCAATCTCCGCTTCGAGTTGTTCATTTGCCTGTCGCAGTTGAACAGTACGTTCTTGAACTCTGGCTTCTAGTTCTTGGTTGAGCCTTTGCCGTTCTGCTTCAGCTCGCTGACTTTCTAACAATACTGTTTGGGATTGCCGTGCTGCTTCTGCTTGCCTAATTGCACTCTTGATTTGTAGTGTTAGATGTTTAAGTAAATCCACCTCTGATTTGGACCATTGCTTAGGACCAGAACATTGATGAGCCACTAATAATCCCCACAGGTTGTTTCCTGGTAGGATCGGGATCACAAGGTTGGCACGTACTTGGAGCCTAGCTAATAGTCCCAAGTGACAGGGGCGAATATTGCTATTGTAGACATCTGACATGGCTCTGACGCGACCCTGCTGATAACGCTGAGCCCATTTTGTTTTAAAACAGGGGTCATCAATAACTTGGCTCAACAGAGGTATCCAGCCAGAAGTAACAGACTCAATCATCACGTAGCCACTCCAGTCGGGATTGAAGCGGTAAATCACCAATCGATCGATTTGGAGTAGCTCCCGCGTATCGGTGACGGCAGTGTTTAGGATGTAATCTAAATCCAGAAACTGACGAATTTTGCGGGTAATTGCTCCAAAGCGTTCAATAAGTTGCTCAGGAGAAATGGGAGGATCAGGGGAGCTGCTGGGTTCCATGAAGATATTTTACGGGAGACTATTTATTCTGTCCTGTCCTAGAATCCATCCTAGAAAACCCCAAAAAAAGGTTGGGGATCGAGGTGGGGCAATATTTTTAAGATACAGGACTATTATGAGAAGGCATAGGAAATTTTTTCGTCAAAAGTATTAGATCTACCTTGAGAATGGGGAATAGGGAATTATCATCGTTACTGCTAAAGATGACAATCCCCTTCCAGAATTGCTAGGTTTGATAGGGGAGTGTTTCAAGGAATTAGATAGGTGCGCCAGTTACTTGGTTTACCTTGAGCAATAGCTTGAGGTACTGCTAGACGCCAAGTTTTACCTTCTTTCTGCCGTTGTAGATAGATATCAAAGAGATTGTTCTGCTGAGTCACCCGTTGCTTTTGCAGATCAATAGTGAGGCTGTATGTACCCAAAACACGGTAGGTGGCTAAATCTCCAATAAAGAAAGGTTCAATTTGTTTGAGTTTCACCTGGGTGATATCAAATTTGGAAGGGAGGGATTGTAACCGTTGAGTCAGTTGCTGTTGGGTTTGACTTACCTGAAGCGCGATCGCTTTTTGTACTAGTTGCTTAGTTGGTGCTAGTCCTAGGGTCGGAGTATTTGTTCCACAAGCACTCAGCATCCAAGAGATGGTCAAAACCATGCTGATTATTAATTTTGTAGTTCTATGCATACTGATTTTGGAATGGGGAATTGAGAATTGGAAGTTAGAATTTTAATTTTTGTCTGAGACTATCAACAGTTAAGTATATGTAGTTACAAATAAGATTATTTATATTGATTATGAATCTAATTAATATGATTGTTAATCAGCTTCAATTCTTAGTTAAATTACTGAATTATTCCATAATAAAACTACTTAAACACCCCTATCTTATTTTTTTAAACGGTATCATTATACTCTTGTTTTTGACCTTGACAATTTATGTCAAGACTGGGGAGCCAAACTGGAGAAAAGCTAGACTAATAATGCAATTATTTGCAGACCCTTTTACTCATCGAAATCCCCTACAGAGCTATTTGACTAATCTCTCTGAAATATTGTGGTGTTTTTCCTTGGCTATTTGTTCTTTCAGTATTGGTTTAATTAACAATATTCGACCTAAAAGTAAAGTTAATCGCTTCATTGTCTGCTCTGCATTTATATTGGCAATATTGCTGATTGATGATATCTTCAGAATAACTTTAATCGCTAATCAGTTGTTGGGCATACCTAAATCATTTACATCCCTATTATATGGAACTAGTATCATTGCCTACAGTATCTTCTTCCGTCGCAAAATAGCATCTACTCCTTATTTCCTCCTACTAGTCGCTCTTGGTTTATTTGTGATCTCTACCTTGGTAGATTGGTTGTCTTTGCCAGGTATTGGCACTCCAACGATGTTAGAGGATGGAACTAAACTACTGGCTTTGGTTAACCTGGCATACTACTTTTGGTATGTATGTCGAAATGAAGTACTCTCAGCCAAAACTAGGACTTGGTAAAAGTTGAGGAAATAGTTCAGAATTAATAAATTATCAGTTCATCGTCTATGTCAAGCAGTACTTTGAGCCAACTGCTTCAATATCTTTTCAACCTCTTGCGAGTTGCGAACTCCAACAAAACCTATTTCTTCACTCCTTTGATCTCCATCACTGTCCTTCCATTGCCGGACTGCAATAATTACATCACCCGAACCATTTGCTTTCTCCTTACGATAAACATCTTTTAGTTGCTCAGGTAAGTAGCTTCTGATGGTGATAGATGATCCACCTTGAATCAAAATAGCTCGTTTATCTGTAATTAAGTACACTGTTTTTCGTGCTGCTTGCCATACCCATACAGGACTGAAAAGCATCCCTAAACCAATAAGGACAAAAGGGACGCCAAAAAGAGCAAATAGATGCTGAAATTGTATACCTTCTCTCAAATCAGGTAATTTCTCTCCTAATGCTTTCCACATCCAAAATAGGGAAAAACTCGTCCAAGGAATGGCGAACAGAAAGGTTACAATAGAGGAAGTTGTCAAAAAACGAGGTATAGGCTGTTCAACCCATCTTATATATTCTCCAGGTTGCAGTTCGTTATCTATTTTTTTGCGGAGTTCCTTGGGAATTTTTAAGTTGCTTTCCATAATGAGCCTCTTTGAAGATTCAAAACTTTGCTAAGGGGAGTATTTTAACTAGCTCTTTAATCTAACTCTAGATTAGATGGATTTCTTCCTTATATTACCCAAATTGTATCCTTGAGGTAAGGCGATCGCATATACAGGAGAACTAACAATGTAAACAGTTAAATTAAGTGAGTTATAGGTAGTATGGTTTCAGGTGAGTTAACATCCCTATAATTACGGTGAAAGCCTACTTCCCTCTTCCCTTCTGCCTTCTGCCTTCTGCCTTCTGCCTTCTTGTAACCCCTTTAACTGCTGCATCAGAAATCTTACTGGTGCAATCATCCCCAACTGAGATTCAAGATAACCTTCAAACTCAAGCTGACAGCTTACTCAAACAAGGAATTGAGCAATATCAAGCCAGTCAACTTACTTTAGCGATCGAATCCTGGCAACAGGCTTTAAGCCTCTATCAGCAACTCCAAGATCAACAAAAGGAAGCATTAGTAACTGAACTTCTAGGACTAGCTCACCAAGCATTGGGTGATTATAACCAAGCAATTGCTTACTATCAACAACACCTAACTCTTGCCCGTATAATAAAGAATCGCGAATATGAAGCCAATGCTTTAGGTAATTTGGGCAATAGCTATAGAGTTTTAGGTAAATACTCTCAGTCTTTAGACTATCATCAGCAATCCTTAGCAATCCGTGTTGAACTGCAAGATCGTAAGGGAGAGGGACAAGTATTAGCTAATATTGGTAATGTCCAGGCAATTTTAGGTAACGATCAACAAGCGATTGAACTGCACCTAAAGAGTTTAGCGATCGCAAAATCAGTTGGCAATTTACGAGGATCAGCCATCTCCCTCAACAGCTTGGGAGTTCTCTTTGCCAATCAAGAAAATTATCAACAAGCTACTCAATACTATCAGCAATACTTAGCAACTGTTAGAAGCATCAACAATCCCGCCTCAGAAGGTAAAGCTCTCAATAATCTTGGCTCCATCTATCACATGCAAGGTAAGTTAGAAACAGCCTTTAGTTACTACCAAGAAAGTTTAGCCCTTGCTCAAACCATTAATAACCCTAGATTAGAAGCAGCTGCTTTAGGAGGTTTGGGATTAGTTTATGCTAATCAGGGGAATTATTCCCAGGCAATTGAGTATCAAGAAAAAAGCTGGAAGCTTACACAAGCAATAGGTGATGGCAGAATGGAAGGAATTGCTTTGCAAAACCTAGGACATACCTTCTGGCTATCTGGTGATCTGACAAAAGCAGAGGAAAAATTAAGAGCAGCATTGGAGATTGTGGAATCTATGCGGCTAAATTTAGAGGATGCAGATAAGGTATCGATTTTTGATACTCATTGGCAAGTTCTTACCTACAACCTTCTACAACAAATTCTCATTGCTCAGAATCAGCCGGAAGCAGCTTTAGAAATTGCGGAGAGGGGAAGAGCTCGTGCTTTTGTCGAATTATTAGCTCAAGGGTTATCTTCGGCATCCTTAGCAAAGCTGCGTACTGAATCTCTACAAGTCAACATCGCACCACCAACTATCTCACAAATTCGCCAAATTGCCCAAGCACAAAACGCCACCTTAGTCCAATATGCCATTATTCCTGATGATCGGTTCATTGCTCAAGGCAAGTTAAAAGGCACAAACTTAGAATTATTTATTTGGGTAATCCAGCCTTCAGGAAAAGTTAGCTTTCGTAGGGTGGAGCTCACATCCCTAAATACATCTCTCCAAGACTTAGTTTCTACTAGTCGCGAAGCCATTGGTGTTAGAAGCCGTGCTACTATTCAAATCGAATTAGCGACTGATGTTAGTCAAACGGAGCGCTTACAACAACTGTATCAACTCCTCATCGAACCAATTGCAGAGCTGTTACCTACACAGCCAGAATCCCAGGTGATTTTTGTACCTCACAATGAACTATTCCTGGTTCCCTTCCCAGCACTACAAGATCCCTCTGGTAAATACCTTATTGAAAAACACACCATCTTAACGGCTCCAGCAATTCAAATACTTGATTTTACCCGCCAACAACGGCAACAGCTTGAGGCAGAGTATAGCGAACCTATCCAAGGGGAAGGTGTTTTAGTCGTAGGCAATCCCACCATGCCCATTCTTAGGGATGGAGACAAGATTGAGCAATTAGTACCATTACTAGGTGCTGAAAAGGAAGCTTTAGCGATCGCAACTCTGCTAAATACTAAACCCTTCATTGGTGACAAGGCAACTAAAGTAGAGATTGTCGAACAAATGCCTCAAGCGCGGCTAATCCATCTGGCAACCCACGGATTACTCGATGATATTAAAGATTTAGGCATACCGGGTGCGATCGCGCTAGCTCCTTCAAGGGGAGATGAAGGTTTTCTTACTGCTGGGGAAATCTTGGATTTAAAGCTGAAGGCGGAGTTAGTAGTTTTGAGTGCTTGTGATACTGGAAGGGGTACAATTACCGGAGATGGCGTAATTGGTTTATCTCGTTCCTTAATTGCTGCTGGAGTACCAAGTGCGATCGTTTCTTTATGGGCAGTACCTGATGCTCCTACTGCCCTCCTGATGACGGAATTTTATCGCAATTTACAGCAAAATCCTGACAAAGCCCAAGCTTTGCGCCAAGCTATGCTAGCAACAATGGAACAGCACCCAGATCCCAGAGATTGGGCAGCATTTACCTTGATTGGGGAAGCAGAATGAGTAATGAGAAACTAGTAGGACGACAATTTTACTTTCTTAATTCTAAATTCTAAATTCTAAATTCTTAATTCTTAATTCCGCGCAGCGGTACTAGTTCCTTGGAGCCTTCTGCCTCCTGCCTCCTGCCTTCAATGCAGCCTGAACCCCAGAAAGAAAAGCACCGTGAACTGTTCCTGGATAGTTGCAAGAAGTTGCTTCTCCGGCAAAAAAGAGGAGATTGTCTACAGGCTGAGCTAGGATATCTCGTTCCTTACTTGTGGCTCCTACAGGAAGACTCGCAGAATAAGAACCGTAAGCGAAAGTATCAGTTGCCCATTTTGTCTTGAGTATAGCTTGGGGATTGGGGATAGCTTGACCGTAAATTTTACGTAAATCTTCCATGATTTGGGCTACTAATTCTGGTTCTGGTAAACCTTCTATCCGGCGGGCATAACTACCTCCAGTTATACCTATTAAAACAGGTGCATCTTGATAGTGAGCATAGTTCAGAAAATAGGAAAAATTAGTAGGCTTGTAACTAATGGAGCCAATAATCTCTTGGCGGTCCCAAAATTGTTGAGGAAATAGTAGCACAACTTTGTTCAACAGACCTACGGCAAGACGCTTAATTGCTTGTTGTTTGGCTGGGGGAAGGGGTGGCTCGAACTGAACAGTATTTGACTTAAGCACTCCCAGAGGTAAAGTTATAATTGCCGCAGCAGCAGAAAAACTATTTTTTTCCGTTGTTACTACTACCTCCTCGTTCCCATATTTAATCTCAACAACTTTTTCTTCCAGGTGAATATCAAGATCGACCGCTAGTTTGGCAATAATTTGATCATAACCATCAGGAAATAGGTAGTCATCTCCAGCAAAATCTTTCCCCTCTTGCCATTCGTGCAAGGATAATTGCTCTAGGTCTAAAGCTAAGTCACCAACAACTTCAGCATCAAGCCACCATTCTATCAGTTGCTGCTCAAGAGCAGAAAACTGCTTTTTTGCCAAAATCCTTTGTATACCAGCATCAAGAGCAACATCTTCGTCTTGTTTATTTCCCCAAGATGTAGCAGCATTGAGAATTTTTTCGCTAAGTTTTCGACCCTTTTTAACTGCATCCGGAGACAAAACCTGACCATCTAAAAACAACTTCAAGGATTCATAGTTAGTAGGAAGGGTTGTCAGCTGAAAATCTCGTGCTAATTTAGCAATGGGATTTCTCTTAACCCCATGAATCCAGGAAGCACCTAAATCTACAGGTAAACCTAAAGAGCGGTCAGTAAAGATTCTTCCTCCCAAGCGATCGCGTCCTTCCAAAACTGTTACTATTCCACCTTGGGATTGTAATTTGCGAGCCGCAGCTAAGCCAGCAATTCCTGCACCAATTACTAAAACTTTACCTGGTGGAGATTGCTTTTTTGGTGCAGAACAAGCCCAAGCTAATCCTGTAGCTAACAAGCTCAGTTGCAAGAAGCGACGGCGGTAATAGAGATGATTGATTAACCGGATTGAGGAGGACAAAATCTCAGTAATTAGAAAGATGGTTATATAGCAATTGTAGTACTGTGTAGGAGTATTGTGGAACGGGCATCTTGCCCGTCTCAAATGCCCAGGTTATGCAACAAGTTGGTTGCAATGGCGATTATTTTTTGCTAATATTATTTACAATAGGTAAAGTGTGCGCCCATATATAAAGTAATTCTAGCGAT
Source organism: Symploca sp. SIO2C1 (assembly GCA_010692635.1). Classification (GTDB taxonomy): domain Bacteria; phylum Cyanobacteriota; class Cyanobacteriia; order Cyanobacteriales; family Coleofasciculaceae; genus Caldora. Next base: position 34,685 of record JAAHGL010000065.1, read on the forward strand.
CGCTTACGGCATCAGTTTTCAGTTAATTTCCCTGTAGGGGCGGGTTTATCAAATTGATTCCCCCATAGACGATAACCTCTCGGTTCAAAACCCGCCCTCGGATCTCCCCCATTATCTGTAACCGATAGGGCAGTTTAACAGATGTAGGGGGATTTGACAGATAGGGCGGGTTTGACAGGGTTACAGCTATTGCATTGTCCAAGATTCGGGCAAAACCCGCCCCTACATCATTGGTGACAAGTTTGATCTGTGGGCTAAAATAGCGATCGCTTAGTTCCAACATCTTTCGCTAATCCCATTTCCCAAGTCACACCAGTAGGGTGCGTTAGCGTAACAAAGTGGAGCGTAACGCACCAGGTAAATGCTTCACCCTTGATAGCATTTACCCTAGAAACCCAGAATTATCAATGGATAATTGATAATTGATAATTGATAATTGGTTAATAATGAGCATCTACACCTTCCATTTCCTGGAAGCCTTACAAGGTGCAGGTAATCAACCAGGAGATCAGGTGGTGACGGTTTCTGATGTGATGAAATATGTAGGGAAAACTGTTCCCAATAGCGCCAAGCAACTCTGCCAAGCGGAGCAAACCCCCTTCTTTGACTTTGCCACAGAAGATTTCCCAGTAGCACTACTCCACGGAGGTAAGGGTATGCCTTCTCAAGGATGGGATGAGGTTAAAGCACAGGAGAAGATTAGTCAGATTAGTAATATCAGTGTAGCAGGTAACCAAAGTAAGATTACTGGTGTTAAGAGC
>JAAHGL010000066.1 GCA_010692635.1 Symploca sp. SIO2C1
CCAATCATCTTTTTTCCTGAATACTTCCTAATATACAATTCCTTCTTTCTTCCTTGTCTACTTTCCCTCCAAGTCCTCCTTGTCTCACCGACCCTATCATCTTATGTAAAAAACCTACCCTTGTGAGCCTTACTAAGGGGGGAATAAGGGGAGTAGCAAGATCTTGACCTATTTCGGTGAGAATCTTGTATACACGGTAGTTTAGTTGGTGAGGGGTCACACCCATTGGTGTCAACTTAAGCTAGAGATATGTGATAGTGAAGCATCACCAGCCGTTTGGATATCCTTTGCGATCGCGAAGGATGACATAATTCCGTTGCGGTGCATAAGTCTGAGATCTTGCACCAAAAAAAGCTGTATGTTGAACTGATAGCTAAAGTTCTTGTGTAGAGGGGATTGTAGTATGTTCTCTTTCAAGAAAGAGAACTATTGTCCAATTCCTTTGAAAAAACTCGGATATCAATAATCTATTCGACTCGATGACCTACTTTTTCTTCATCGGAATACAAATCTAACCAACTTTCTTTTAGTCCCTCAATAGCCTGAGTTAATTCATCAACGAGTGCTCTTCTAACCACGACTAAAACTCCATCTATGTGTGCTTGACTCCCCGCTTTTCCCAAATGCTGAAAACGGGAATACTCGTCTTTCTTGTTGTTTTTTGGAAAAATCGCTTCATTAGCTCTGAGCTGATAGTACCAATAACGATGTTTTTTCCTCTGGCTTGATAGCGTGCGATGTAACATCCATTGGGTGCTAAGTCGCCTTGGGCTTCAATATCGGCTCGGAGCTGGGAGAGTTCAGCAATGGCAGCTTGGATGCGTTGAGCTCTGTGGTCGATTTCTTCTTGAGTTTGTCGTCTGGGCATTTGGGGGTAAAGAGATATAGATGTTACCATAGTTCTCTATTTTAAAAGAGAACTATGTATGTAAATGAATGATATTCTACCCCAAGTTGGAAAATTTGCTCATCTTCAGAATCTAGTCCGAGTCTATAATCATAAGAAGGGTCTACATATCGTGGTTATTTACTTGGTTCTAGGAAATTGGCGAATCCCTTGGAGTTTTAGGGTTTATCGAGGTAAAGGCACGGCTTCTCCCTCTCAATTAGCAGCCAAATTACTTAACAATTTACCTTTAATTCTGACCAAATCATTTCAGATTTATGTTTTAGGTGATACAGCTTTTGGGACGATTAAGTATCAGTTTGGCATGGCTCATTTTGGACAAAAAACCTTATTAGAAGTTTACCGATGGTTAATTCTTTCTTTAACTTCTTATTTATTAGCGTATTGGGTTTATTTACATTTAGGCAGTTCTGAGGATTTAGATTGGTATTATTCTTCAGAACAAGCCCTTATTTTACTCTTTCCTCATGTTTTTATTCTTTTTCTATTGAAGCAATTAGAGTTTCTTTTGCCCTGGTTAAATGAGCGAGGTTTTGAATTTTGTTTTCTGAGGTGCAAGATCTGAGTACTCCAGCTGATAAAAATTGTAAGCCGATATTTGGCAAAACCGCAGTAATTTGTAAATTCCCCGTCCTCTTTAACCTCCTAGTCTTTATCATCGTAGCAGTCATGACGTGGTTTATCAGGAGACAATGGAAGCGATCGCCTTGAGATAAACTTTCTTTTCACGGGAAGTCTCAAAACTTGTTACTTCAAAACCAGAATCAATGGACTTATTCAGCAAGCAAAACATGACTCTTCACTTATTACTTATTACTTATTACTTATTACTTGTTACTTATTCTCCCAAGCCCTAACTAAGACTCCCCAATTAAGGTGAATGCTGCCCAATCTTTCGGGTTGGGATATTGTTGCTTAGTGATTAGCATGGCTTGACGTAAGGCTTGGGCTTTATCTTGGTTTTTGTCTAATTGACGATAAAATTCGATCATCAAGGAGGCAGTAGGAATATCTGGTACTACCCACAGGGAAACAATAACACTAGGAGCACCAGCCAGAGCCAAGGAGCGGGATAGTCCGATTACTCCATCACTACTGATTTCCCCTCTGCCAGTGTCGCAAGCACTCAAAACTACTAGTTGGGTATTCAGCTTCAGGCTCAGGATTTCTCCAGCAGTCAGTAGACCATTATTATCAGTAGTGGGAGCAAGAGCAACTGCACCAGGTACACCAAAACCAAAATCATCTAGTAATCCGTGGGTTGCCAGATGAATGATTCTGGCATTTGCCATCTTTTGTGTAACAGTGGTTTTAGTTGCTTGGTTGCCAGTTAAGGGAGTGGTATTTAGTAACATTGCGATCGCAATGGCTTCTTTCTCTGCACCAGGAAGGGAGGATAATTGCTCTGGGGGAATACCGACACTCGGCATTGTCGGATTACCTACTACTAGTACTTCAGTTCCGGAAGCTGGTTGCTGTTGGTGAGTTAGCTGCAAGATTTGAATCGCTGGAGCAGTGAGAATGGTATGTTGTTCAACGAGATACTGATTACTAGTGTCTTGCAATCCAGGGAAGGGAACGAGGAAGAGTTCTCGGTGAGGAATGAAGATAACTCGTTCTTCGGGTTTGGTGGGTAGAAGTTCAGCAATGGGTGCAATCAGTAGTTGATGGAGTTGCTGTAATCTCTGCTTTTGCTCAACTCCTGGTTTTTGCACGACACCAATGCTAGCACGCCCCCTGACTCCCATTGATGCGCGGCTGGTTTGCACTAAGTCGGATAAAGATTGCTCCATAGACTTGAGTTCTACAGAACGAAAAGCAATCTTCCCTTTAGGAGGGATTACCCAGATGTAGAGGAATTTATCCTCAATCACTGAATATTCAACCAGGGTGGCGTTTTGCTCTTGGGCAATTTGTTGAATTTGTTCTAAAGAAGGTGGTTTAACCGTTACTTGTTCAGCCGCTTCGGGGGATAAGCGCTGTGCTAACAACTCTACAAAAGCTCTCGCCCTACCCCGCTCAGAAATTTCTAGGGCAGTATTATGCTTATTCTGGGCAACTAGAGCGAGTTGCAGTATTTGGTAAGTGTCATCTTGAGTATTCAGGATGGCGACTTTATCAGCATCAATTAATCCAGTTCGCAGAGACTCGAATATCTCAATGGTAGCAAATCCGTATTGTTCAGCATCCGCGTATTGACCTAGATTGAAGTAAGTAAACACAAGGTTATGGAGAGTAGCTTCTTCTCCTATGCGATCGCCTATTTCCCTTCTGATAGCCAAAGCTTGCTGGTAATAATCCAAAGCTTGCTGATATTCTCCCAGATTGTTGTAGACTGACCCAAGATTATGGATAGTAGTTCCTTCCCCTAAACGATCACCTATTTCCCGTTTGATAACCAAAGCTTCTTGGTAAGAGTCCAATGCCTGCTGATACTCTCCTTGTTTTTCGTAAACTAACCCCAGACTCGTCAGGGTAGTTCCTTCCCCTAAACGATCACCTATTTCCCGTTGGATAGCTAAAGCTTGTTGGGAATAACCCAATGCCTGTTGATACTGCCCTAGTTTGGTGTAAACTGCCCCCAGATTATGGAGAGTGGTTCCTTCCCCTGCGCGATCATTTAATTCCTGGGCAATAGCCAAAGCTTGGTGGTAGTAATCCAATACCTGCTGATACTGTCCTAGATCAGAGTAAACTGCCCCCAAATTATTGAGAATAGTTCCTTCTCCTGAGCGATTGCCTAGTTCCTGCATCATCGCTAAAGTTTGCTGGTAAGAATCCAAAGCCTGCCGATACTGTCCCAAACCATGGTAAACAAAGCCAAGATTATTGAGAGTAGTTGCCACACCGGCGCGATCATCTAATTCCTGCGAAATAGCCAAAGCTTCTTGGTAATAACCCAATGCCTGTTGATACTGCCCTAGGCTGCTGTAAACTGCCCCAAGATTATTAAGAGTTTTTCCTTCTCCTACACGATCGCTTAATTCCTGCCTGATAACTAAAGCTTGTTGGTGGTAATCTAAAGCCTGTTGATACTGTCCCAGGATCTCGTATACTGCCCCAAGATTATTGAGAATAATCCCTACATTTAAGCGATCGTCTATTTCTTGGGTTATAGCCAAAGCTTGTTGGAAGTAATCCAATGCCTGTTGATACTCTCCTGAGTTGGTGTAGATTGTCCCAATACCCGTAAGAATATTCCCTTCTGCCTTGCGATCGCCAATTTCTTGGTAAATTGCTAGAGCTTGCTGAAGTTTCTCCACCGCTTCTGGCAACTGACTCTTATCCCATAACTCGAAAGCCTCTTCATACAACCGATTTGCTTCTGCTGCTTGGTTGGGATTTGTCTGTGCTTGTGTTAGTTGAACAGTTTGTAGATGGGATTGAGACGCAAAATTCCACTTAGCTAAAGGGCTAGTTGATAGCAGATTGTGTTCTAATACCTTATTCTGAGCCAAGGGAACAATCTCTGAGTTGCTTTGCTCGAGCTCCAAGCTTCCCATCTGCCTACTTCTATATTTCTCCCAAGATACCTGTGCTGTCGAGAGGTTAACTGCTACAGGCAATAGGTGAGAACCCAAGCAAAGTAAAAGAGTGGTAAAAAACAGGCTAAGGAACTTTTTCAGGCGATAGCGCATAAGTAAAACCTTGGATGAGCTCGTTTACTAATACCAAATTCGCCTTTCCAACCTAACCCGGATTTAGTACTACTTCAAAACCCAAATCAATCGACTTATTCAGCAAACCCTATTCACACTCAGATGCATTACGCTCTCCCTGTTCAATCTGCTTAAAGCCAAAACTTGAACCACTGGGAGCTGGCGCATCTTTATCCACTTGAACGAGGCGAGATTCCCTATCAGGATCGCCTGTTGCCCAAAACCGGAGTTTCTCTCCTGATGTCTCACTGCATGAAAGCTCTACAGACTTGAGCGCCTCAACAACTGTTTCCCTAGTGGCATTGCTGGATAGCCCCTCAATTAAAGCTTGTGTTGCATCATAACTACTGGCAGTGCGCCAGCCGATACTTCCTTTCCATCTCTTTTCTGCTCTTTCGGCATACTTAGATGTTCTCCCAAACCAGGGTACAGCTAAAACTAAACCCTCAACTGCCGAACCTCCCTGTCTTAAGGTATCAGTATGATACAGAACACCACCACCCAGCAGCTGCAATCTTTGTTCTTGGGGGAGCTCAGCATTTGCCCTAGCAATTGCAATAGCCACAGAATCGGTTTTTACACTGGGCGATAAAACAACACCTCCTACCTGATCCTGATTGGCACTGCGCTTAATTTCAGCCTGAGCATTCGGCTCAACAGTTCTCAGATCAACTTCCCGAACAACTTTCCCCTCTAATTCTTTGAACTTCTTCTCAAAGGCTTGTTTCAGGCTTTTGCTGTTATTGCTCTCAGAATCAAAGAAAATAACCACTTTGTCTAAACCTAAAGTGTTTTTGGTATACTCAGCTAGCTTTTTACCCGCTGCGCTATTGGGAGGTGTACTTCGGAAGAAAACCTGCCCTTTTAAGGATGTACTGGTGCTGGTAGCAGAAACCATTGCCAATCCAGCTTGTTCGTATACAGGTAGCGCCGCCTCGCTAGCCTCACTGGAGTTATGCCCCATCACTCCCAGAACTTCCGGTTTAGCAACTAGCTTTTGGGCAACCTTGCGTGCGATCTCTGGCTCGTTGTGATCGTTGGCAATAACAATTTCGAGTAAGCGATTATCTTTGCCACCGCTATCATTGAATTTTGTTTGTGCATCAGCTACGCCTCTTAATATTTCTTTGGCAAAGTCCTGATTCTTGTCCGCTGGTACCGCTACTGCCAGTTGGAAAGGATTACCCTTCTTACGAGCTTGGGCATTATGGAGGTAAATTTGGGGTATTGGCTCATTGGGAGCTGCTTCTATAGCTTTTTGAAAGAAATCTATTGCCTGTTCGTAATCTTGGGATACGAAAGCCTCAATCCCATTATCGAGGTCAAAGTTTTCCTGAGAAAGAAAGAGTCGGCTTTCCCCACTGGTAATCTCTAATCTAATACACTCGCTAGTTACTCTCTCATAAACAGTTGGGCAATAGATGTATTGTTGCCAGAAGAATCCTCCACTCAATGAACTCAATATAACAATGCTCCCCAAAGCAATACTCAGTTTTTTGGGAAAAGCGATTGGAGTTGCATAGGGTTGCAACTGGGTAAATACATCCTTAACCCAACACTGGTTAAAGACCTCCTGGTAAATGGGATTGTAAACTCTTAGGGTTTGATTTTCCTTAACTACCAACCCTGATAGACGCAAGTGCATGTGTTCGGAGTTTTGATCATTGAATACAGAGCCCTGATTGAGAATTTGCTGGTACAATTTCAGCATTCCCTTAGCACGTTGCTTGTTACTCAAAATGCGATCGCTGATCGTCCGCAAATGTTTTGGCTCATCTTGGGATTCCCAATTTTCGATAATCTGCGATCGCACCAATGGCTCAATAGCTTGGGAAGTTGGAATATTTTTTTCCTGCTGAACTACCAGTTGGCAAAGCTTTTGTGTGAGAAACGGTTGTCCTCCTGTCCATGCCAATATTTCTGCGATAACTCTTTGGGGGTTGTCTACTTTACCATCTAATCCCCTCGCCAACGGCTCGACTTCGTCGAGTCGAAAACCATTCAATTCAATGGCACAACCAATATTAAAAGGTGTGCGTAGTTTATCCGCAATCAAATCCGACGGTGTTGCTACTCCAATCAGGGCAAAAGTCAGGCGCTGATATTCCGGCTTATTTACCCGTTGGTTATAGCAAGCTCGGATGAAGGCAAAAAAGTCATCTGTGGAGAAATTCAGACTGAGAACGCTATCGATTTCATCGATAACAATAACAATATTGTGGCTAACTTGTACCAGCAATACCTGTTCAATAAACTCAGTCAAACACTGCAAGGGAGTTAGCAACTGGCGTTCCTGCCACCAAGCTGAGAGCTGGAAATTAAGTCGGAAGCTATTTGCCAGACTTTGAATTAGGGTTGCGTACCACTGCTCTGGAGTAACCTGTTGACTACCAATCTGCGTCAAGTCGATTAAGGCACAGGCAAAATTTTCCTTTTCGAGCCTCTTCCTAACTTGTACCTCCAAACTAGACTTACCCATCTGCCGGGAGTTGAGGACATAACAAAACTCGCCAGCTTTTAACCCTTCGTAGAGGTCTTGATCCGCCTGCCGCGTCACATAGCTGCGAGCATTATATGGTAAAGTAGCTCCAACTTGGTACATTGATTGTTGGTTATTAGTTATTGGTTATAGGCTAATCTCGTAGGGTGTGTGAACGAAATGTAACGCACTATTTGTAGGCGGTAAGGAAAGTGCAATAAATGTAGTTTGGGTTGAGGAACGAAATCCAACAAAGAGTGAAACTAATGCAACATTTAAGTTGGTTGTTGGTTAAAGGTGGGCACTGCCAAGGGTGAACAACTCAACTCAGTCTGGCATTAATTGATCTACAGTGCCCACCCTACAGACTCTCTTTTTCTTGACACTCAGATGTATTACGATTTCCCTGTTCAATCTCCTTAAAACCCAATGTTGAACCACTGGGAGCTGGGGCATTTTTAGTCACTTGAACCAGGTAAGATTCCCTATCAGGATCGCCTGATGCCCAAAACCGGAGTTTCTCTCCTGATGTCTCAGTACATGAAAGTTTTACAGAGTCGAGAGCCTTGACAACTGTTTCCCTGGTAGCATTAATGGATAGTCCTTCAATCAAAGCCTGTGTTGCATCATAACTGCTAGCAGTGCGCCAGCCGATCCTTCCTTGCCATCTCTTTTGTGCTGTTTTGGCATAGGAAGAGGTTCCCCCAAACCAGGGTACAGCTAAAATCAAGCCCTCAACTGCCGAACCTCCCTGTCTTAAGGTGTCAGGAAGATATAAAGCATCACCACCTAACAGCTGCAATCTTTGGTTCTGGGGTAGCTCGGTATTTGCCCTAGCAAGAGAAATAGCCACAGAAGAAGTTTTTACACTTGGGAATAACACAACAGCTCTGACCTGATCCTTATTGGCACTGCGCTCAATTTCAGCTTGAGCATTCAGCTCAACAGTTCTCAAATCAACCTCCCGGACAACTTTCCCCTCTAATTCTGTGAACCCCTTTTCAAAAGCTGCTTTCAAGCTTTTGCTGTAAATACTCTCAGAGTCAAAGAAAATCACCACTTTGTCTAAATCTAAAGTGTTTTTGGCATACTCAGCCAGCTTTTTACCCGCTACATCATCTGGAGGTGCAGTTCGGAAGAAAACTGGGCTTTCTAAGAAAGTACTGGTGCTGGTAGCAGAAACCATCGCTAATCCCGCTTTTTCATATATAGATAGCCCAGCCTTGCTAGCTTCACTAGAGTTGTGTCCAATTACTCCCAAAACTTCTGGTTTCGCAACTAGCTTTTGGGCAACTTCGTGTGCGATTTCTGGCTCGTTGTGATCGTTGGCAATAACAATTTCGAGTAAGCGATTATCTTTGCCACCGCTATCATTAAATTTAGTTTGTGCATCAGCTACACCTCTTAATACTGCTTGCGCAGAGTCTTGATTGTTATCCACTGGTACCGCTACTGCCAGTTGGAAAGGATTACCCTGCTGACGGGCTTGGACATTATTGAGGTAAATTTGGGGTATTGGATCATTGGGAGCAGCTTCTATAGCTTTTTGAAAGAAATCTATCGCCTGTTCATACTTTTGGGACGCGAAAGCCTTAGTTCCACTATCGAGATCAAAGTTTTGCTGGGAAGAAAAGAGTAGGCTTTCCCCACTGGTAATCTCTAAGCTAATACACTTGCCACTCACTCTCCCATAACTAGTTGGGCAATAGATATAGCTTTGCCACAAAAATAATCCTCCAAATAATAATCCTCCACTAAATAGAGTCCATATGACAATGCTCGAAAAAGGGATATTCAGTGTCATGCCATCAGATTCCCTGTCGTTAGAAAAAGCATGTCTAACTGAATCAACTAAAGCATCTCTACCTCCAAAGAGTCGCAACTGGGTAAATACCTTCTTAACCCAAGACTGGTTAAAAACTTCCTGATAAATAAGATTGTAAACTATGAGTTTTTGAGCTTTCTTAACTACCAACCCTGATAGCCGCAATTCCATCTGCTCAGAGCTTTGATCATCTAGTACAGAGCCCTGATTGAGAATTTTTTGGTATAATTCCAGCAGTCCCTTAGCACGTTGCTTGTTACTCAAAATGTGATCGCGTATCGTCCGCAAATGTTCTGGCTTATCTTGGAATTCCCAATTTTCAATAATCTGCGATCGCACCAATTGTTCAATAGCTTGGGAAGTTTGGAATTTTTCTTTCTGCTGAACTACCAGTTGGCAAAGCTTTTGTGTGAGAAACGGTTGTCCGGCTGTCCATGCCAATATTTCTTTAAGAACTGCTTGAGGATTGTCTACTTTACCCTTTAATCCCGTAACCAACGGCCCAACTTCTTTGAGCTGAAAACCATGCAATTCAATGGCACAACCAATATTAAAAGATGTGCGTCGTTTGTCCCTAATCAAATCCGACGGTGTTGCCACCCCAATCAGAGCAAAAGTCAGGCGCTGATATTCTGACTTGTACACCCGGTGGTTATAGCAAGCTCGGATAAAGGCAAAAAAATCATCTGTGGGAAAATTCAGACCGAGAACGCTATCGATTTCATCGATAACAATAACAATTTTTTTGCTAATTTCTACTAACAGTACCTGTTCAATAAACTCACTCAAACGTTGCAAGGGAGCTAGCAACTGGCGCTCCTGCCACCAAGGTGAGAATTTGAAATTAAGTCGGAAGCTATCTGCCAGACTTCTGATTAGGGTGGCATACCACTTATCGGGACTAAACTCTTTACTACCAATCTTCATCAAGTCTATTAAGGCGCAGGCAAAGCCTTCCTTTTCCAGCCTCTGCCTCGCTTGTACCTGCAAACTAGACTTACCCATCTGCCGGGAGTTGAGAACATAACAAAACTTCCCAGCTTTCAAGCCTTCGTAGAGGTCTTGATCTGCTTGCCGCTTCACATAACTGAGAGCATTTGGTGGTAAACTACCTCCGACTTGGTACATTGGTTGTTGGTTATTTGTTGTTTGTTGTTGGTTAGTCCTAATCTCCACGTCCCCAAGTCCCCGTGTCCCCATATCAAGACCAATTCACAATTTTTAAATGCACGACAGCTTATTTCCCACTACTCCAACGACTGCCGAAATACTTACGGTACAATTCGCACCGGGGCTTGGCTACATTCTTTTCCATCTTGACCAAGCCCATACTCTTCAACTTAAATCCTAACACAGACTCTAATTCAACTGGATGTTCCTTGGTTACCACCTTCCTAAACGCTCTTTTTAATTTTTTATCCTTTTTCAGATTCCCCAAGTGTTGGCGCAGATGATTGCTGTAAATCCCTGCTTCTGTGTGAGCTACCTGTAACAGTTGACTCAAGGTAACACCCTGAGACTTAATTTGCTCAAAAGCCAACTGCAGCAAATAGGGATGTCCTCCCACTAGGCTCATTAATTGCTCTACTTCAGCAGTATCCAAAATCAATCCATGCTGCTGTGCCAAATCCTGTAACTGCTCCGCGTTAAATTCTGGTAAAGTAATCGGTACTCCCACACTAGCCAGAGGTGAGGAATTGATATCCAGGGAGCCATAAAGATCTGTGTCGTGTACAATGACTAAGCGGAGTTTTTGCCAAATTTTACTATCGTGAGCACTTCTTTTTGCCCGATCATGCCAATAACGTAGTAGTTGACAGAAGTCGATAGCAATTTCTTCATGTTCAAACACCAAATCTACGTTGTCTAAAGCTAAAACCAGAGGTTGAGTAGTTTCTGTCAGCAGATAATCCTGAAAGTAACCGTTAGTGTTATCCTTACTAGATGTAAGTCTATCATCCCAATAGCTAGCTAACTTATTGCGTAGCCCTAACCTCTTGCCTACAGCAACACAGAACCACTTGCAGAATTTATTGAAGTCCTGAAAAACATCCCTGTCAGCTAGTGCAAAGCTCAAAGTCACTGTTTCACAGTCTTGCTTCCTGGCATAGTCGAGAACCCGATGCATCAGCCTTGTCTTTCCCATCTGCGGGGGTCCTTTTAACCGCAATAGAGCTCCCGACTGTACAATCTTTTGGTAACAGTTAGCTTCAATTAGGGGACGCTCCACATAAATTGTGTTGTCATTCGTTTGCTCTGAGTTATTGTCAGATATACTTTTAGATTCATCTGGAGCAGGTATACGAGAGCTTGCCACCTCGATTGATTTCTTCAGATGGGGAGCGACTTTATAAATAACCCTAAGCAGTTGCAATAAATCGGCACTCTCTTTTTGAAGAGCATATCGGATTAGCTCGATTGAACGCTGACTTGGTGCTCCATCTGATAGATGAGCTAACTCAACACCGTACTTAAATATCACTGTATCAAGTTGAGAGGGTAAAAGTCGATTCAACAAATCCAGCGCATACTCCCTAGGTTCCTGTATTGGTAAATTATCTATATCCGGCTCATCTTGAGGAGATTGAAAATTTGCGAGACTAGGGTTAGTAGTTGATTGAAAGTTACTTGTCTCAAGCTTGGAGAGCATCTGGAAAGCAAAGGCACTGGCATGATGAGAAGCCTTCTTCTGTCGAACCTCTTCGGGTTCTATAGAATCGTCATTTTTACCCTCAATTAAATCGGAAATACCTCGAATCACGATCGCTTTAATATTAGGATAGGCAAAGGCTGCACTCAAGAAACCAAACCCTTCCATCTCAACTGCGATCGCATCGTTATAACTTCCTCTCAAAAACTGGAAAATGTCTGAGTGCTTAGAAGCAACAACCTTCTCCCCAGCAGCAATGGGAGCGACAAACACACGGGGTTTGCTGGATAGCTTTTCTAACCATTCCTCTTCTTTCGCCTCAAATTTCGCTCTCTCCACCAACGCATAAGCAGACTTTCCCACTTGAGGGCGAGTGAAAAACTCCTGTGCTACTTTTCCTGATTCATAGCCGTAAACATCTGTCGCTACCACCACATCGCCAATCGCAACGTCTTTGATTCCCCCGGCGATGCCTACAAACAAGAGAATGTTAGGCTGGAAATAAGCGATCGCTCGTACTGCTTCTACTGCTGCCTTTGTATTACCCGCCCCTACCTCTGCAATTCCTACTTCCCAAGTCTGTCCATTCGTGACAAACTTCCCCTGTTGGTAAATCGTTCCTTGGGGATGTTCTTTCTCCTGTAACTCTGTCAAATAGTTACGGACAGCTAGATATTCAACAGGCAAAGCAGTCAGTATTACTGCAAGAGGCATGGGCTAACTTTTGGAGTAGTTTAAAATCATCCTAATATAGCGATTTTCATTCGGTTTAAATGCAAGCAACTGTGCAGAAATACGCAGATAATATTTGCAGCAACTTAGAGTATATTGCATCAACCGCAAAGTGCTATTACACCATTTTGACTACTTAATCTAGATTTGCCCACAGTTAGAAACATCTTTCCTCTTAGATTGCTTATATCAAGTTCGGATAATCACTTATAATTCCCTTCTACCTTGCCAACTTCTTTCTTCCCTTCTGCCCTGGAGCCTTCTGCCCTGGAGCCTTCTGCCCTCTGCCTTGTTGCCACCAAAGTGTAACTATTCAACCGAAATTGATATTAGACTGCGAGCAAGTACCTTTTGGAAGATGTTCAACCCAAAGTAGGTTGCACAGATTCATAAAAGTAATTATTAATTAGCCATGACCAAAATGTTATTATCCCCCTGTGGTGTGATTTAGGAATTTTCCCTATGAGAAATATTAGTGGTTGGCAAACACCTGTAGCTCTGAGTGTCTCACTAGCGTTAGCAGTGACAACTTTTCCCTTGGCCTCTACTGCTACTAGTACTGCAACTCCTCAGAATACCCAAAACTCTGCTCCAGAAACAATCTCATCCGAAAACGAAGATGAGTATCAACTAGCACAGACATCAACAAACTGTCGTCAGGTTAATACTGCCAGCAACAATCTCTATCTCAATATTCGCTCTAGTCCAAATGGTCCAGTTATCGGCAGAGTCAATAATGGGGAGCAAGTCACAATTAAAAATACTGGTAGCGGTGCTTGGGTGTCAATTTCTGCTCCAAAGGAAGGCTTCGTATTTGGGAAATATCTCAAAGCATGTACTCAAACAGCTCCCTCCCCACAAAGATCCCGTTCTTCAACAACACCGCCTCCTGCTGATAAATGTCGCGAAGTTAATACTCAAAGTCAAAATCTTAATGTTCGTTCGAGTCCTAATGGCCCGACTATTGACTCATTAGCCAATGGTACTAAAGTTACTATTGTTAACACTGGTACTGATGGTTGGGTACCAATTTCTGCTCCTCGGCAAGGGTATGTGTTTGGCCAATTTCTTAAACCCTGTAGCCAAACAACTACTCCCAAACCTCCCACCACTCCGACTACTAGTAAATGTCGCCAAATTCAATCAACAGGCGGTATTCCTGTGCGACAAAGTGCTTCAGGGAATGCCACTGTTGTCGGTACGTTAAATAACGGCACTCAGGTTACGCTTGTCAATCGGGGTGCAAATGGCTGGGTACCAATTTCTGCTCCAGTGAATGGTTTTATCCCTTCAGCTTTTCTAATCCTTTGTCCCAATTAATCCAATATCTAGTGAAAATCCTGTAGGGACGTTGCATACAACGTCTCTACAATAGGGTTTGCTGTATGAGTGTGGAAGCTATAGCAGACAGGACTTTCAATCGTTTTTGTGCTACAATAGACTACTGCATGTCATAACCAAACAAATTGGGGTCTACCTCCCCTAACTCTAAATCAGCCAAGCCATATTCTGCCCAACGTCGCTCTACCATTGCTGCTACATCGGGATCAGATTCTAAAGTTTCACCCCATTCATGCTCTGTTTCTGGAGGAATCTTGGTGGTAGCATCAATACCCATCCGTCCACCTAAACCAATTTTCTCACTAGCAAAGTCCAAACTATCAAACGGCGTCTGGGGCAGAATAAAGACATCCCGTGAGGGGTCAACTTTGGAACTAATTGCCCACACCACTTGACGAGGATCACGAATATTAATTGCCTTATCTACCACAATTACAAACTTAGTATAGGTGAATTGAGGTAAAGCACTCCAGAAAGCTAAGGCTGCTCGTCGCGCTTGTCCAGGGTAAGCTTTATCAATGGAAATAATCGCCGCCTTGTAACTAAGGGCTTCCATCGGCAAGAAAAAGTCAACAATCTCAGAGACTTGTTGCCGTAGAATTGGAGTATAAATGCGATTCAGTGCGATCGCCATCATTGCTTCTTCCTTCGGTGGACGTCCACTAAAGGTAGTCAGATAAATCGGATCTTGTCGGTGCGTCATACAGTGGAAGCGAATCAACGGCGAATCTTCTACCCCACCGTAGTAACCCATATGATCTCCACAAGGTCCATCTGGTAACATTTCTCCTGGGGTAATCGTACCTTCTAAGATAAATTCCGAGTCTGCTGGCACTTCCAAATTTAAAGTCTTACATTTCGCCAGCTTTACCCCCGAACCACCGTAAAGTCCAGCAAACAGCCATTCTGATAAATCTACTGGAATTGGGGTAGCAGCTGCCAGAATAATTAAAGGATCCACACCGAGAGCGATCGCAATTTCCAGTTTCTTACCTTTCTCCGCTGCTTTCCGCAGATGCCGAGCTCCACCACGTACTGATAGCCAATGTACCGTCATCGTATTGCTCGATTGTAGTTGCAACCTATACACCCCCACATTCGGTGTCCCCGTCTCACAATCCTTGGTAATCACCAAACCGAGGGTAATTATTTTGCCTGCATCCCCCGGATAAGGACGAATCAAAGGCAGTTTCTGCAAATCCAGAGCATCTTTCTCCACCACCACTTGCTGACAAGTAGGGAAAAAATCCCTTCCTGGCTTCGCCTTCACCACGTCAAACAGTATCTTGCCAAATTCCACTGCCTGTCCAATCTTCTTTGGTGGCTTCGGTTGCTGCAGCATTCCCAGCTTCTTCCCCAGAGCCTCCAACTCCCGGGGATGATTCATATTCATCGCCCAGCAAACCCGTTCCTCTGTCCCCAACAGGTTAACTGCTAAGGGAAAAGATGAGCCTTTGACATTCTCAAATAGTAACCCCGGACCACCCCGTTGGAGCATTCGGTTGGAAATCTCGGCAATTTCCAAATCTGGGTCAACTAAAGCTGTAATCTTCTTTAATTGCCCCCTTTCTTCCAGTAGTTTCAGAAATTCCCGCAAGTCTCTGGCCATAATTAAGAAATATGAAGCGCCATCCTTATTTTACAGGTCGAGTTGACCAACAAAATTATGTGACATACTCCGGATGCTAACTGCAGTTGCAGTATAACGTGGGGATGAATGGCGATTGATACTAAATTCCACCAATAGCAATCAACTCAGGATTAGGCTTTTGGATAATGGAAGAAGCAGAATTAATTTTAGTTCCAAAAGGCAAAGCCGAACAAGAACAAGCCTTCCAATCACTTCTAACAGGAACTGTCAACAGTTGACACATTCCTCCTCTACGTCCAGTAGGTTGATAGTAGCGGCAACTCCGACAAGAATTCAATTTCAACATAAATAATCTCCAGTAACAATTTTAATATGTTCAACTTCTAACAGTCAGTAAAATTTAATCAATAAAATTAGCAGCAAAAAGTTTTTCTGATAAAACCCTCAACATATAGTGTTGAGGGCAATAGACCTGTAAGATTTGTGGAGACTAGCTGTAAACTAAGCCACGATATTTCTTTCTTCTTGTGTGATCAGCAAGAACATTGATGGGACGATGGATGTTGTACTGTGTTCCTCGAAATTTGGCAGTTACTTCAGTTTCAAATGTGTCGATAGTAACTTGTGTTGGTTGGTAAGTTAGACCGCGATAAGCAAGTTTCATGAGCTGCTATTCCCTGTTTCAATCACATTTTTATAGTCCCAGAAAATTAGAGGTAGTTAATTGATTTTGAGCAACAATAATTGTGATAAATTAAAAGTTTTTATGTGATTTAAACAACACTTGTAAGTGATAGTAGTCACCAAAAGCGGTGGGCAGCCCATTCCTTCTGAAGTATGGGAGGGATAGCCGCCCGCCGCGAAAGGATACTATGGGCGAATCACCTCAAAGAAGCGTAAAATCCTGGGGAGATAGGGAGATGGGGAAATAGCGTAACCCAACACCGAATGATATTCCGTTGGGTTTCACTTCGTTCCACCCAACCTACAGTTTTAGGCGTGCCATAGCACCAGTTAAAACTACCCGCCTGAGGGATACAGGCGGGTAGGTGGTAAGTATAGCAATTCTGTATAGAAGGGAATTAAATTGACGAGAGTATGTCTCTCTTTGATCTAATTATCCCCTACTAGGTAACAGTTGAACCAACTTTTGTGTGAAGAGTAGATAAATCTTGTGTAAAAGGTTGATGAAATTAAGTACGTAGGAGTAAAAAAGCGAAAGTGAATTGCTAGGAGCTCGTTTAGCTTCGGTTTGGGGTTTTGCAGTGGGAACTAGTCTAAACTCCAGATGCTATCTTAAGTATCTGTTCTACCTTGCACAAGCTGAGGGTTGAATCTTACGGGAAGACTAATGAACAAAAACTATGCCCAACTACTAGATGGTAAAACTCTAGCTCAACAAATTCAAACCCAGTTGCATGACCAAATCAAACCCCTGATCTCAAAAACTGGACGCCCTCCGGGATTAGCAGTACTAATGGTGGGGGATAACCCTGCTAGCGCCACCTATGTCCGTAATAAAGAGCGTGCTTGCACTAAGATAGGCATTGCCTCTTTTGGACATCATTTTCCAGCTCAGACTTCCCAAGCAGAATTAGAAGAAGCAATCAGTATTCTTAATCAAGATCCCCGGGTTGATGGCATTCTCCTCCAGCTACCTTTACCCGAACATTTGGATACAGTTTCCTTATTACACCAAATCCATCCCGATAAAGATGTCGATGGATTGCACCCAATGAATCTGGGAAAGCTGGTGCGGGGAGAAACTGGTTTACGCAGCTGCACTCCAGCAGGGGTAATGCGCCTCTTGCAGGAATATCAGATTGACTTGCAAGGGAAACAAGCAGTAGTAGTAGGGCGCAGTATTTTAGTAGGTAAACCCTTAGCTTTAATGCTCTTAGAAGCCAATGCTACCGTAACTATTGCTCATTCGCGATCGCAAAATCTCCCCAACCTTACCCGCAGTGCGGATATTCTCATTGCTGCAGTCGGACGTCCCCAAATGATCACCCCTGATATGGTAAAACCATCAGCAGTGGTAATTGATGTAGGCATCAACCGAGTTACTAACAGTAGTGGTGAATCCCGCCTAGTGGGAGATGTCCATTTCGACTCTATCCGGGAAGTTGCCCAATTTATTACCCCTGTGCCTGGTGGGGTTGGACCAATGACTGTTACTATGTTGCTGCAAAATACAGTGCTGAGTTATGCAACAGCAAATTCCCTTTCGTACCCCTAGCCCCGTAGAATTATTAAATAAATGATAGGAAAATCAAGGAATTAAAGCATGGTAGCGACGGATGGGCGTCCTGCCCCTCAAGGGAAATCACCAATTTTTGACTTATCAACTTATTTAAAAAAGCGGCAGGCTCAAGTTGAGGCGGCAATGGATCGTTCTATGCCCATCGCCTATCCCGAAAAGATTTATGAGGCAATGCGCTATTCCCTGTTGGCTAAAGGGAAACGTTTGCGCCCAATTCTTTGCCTTGCCACCTGTGAACTAATGGGTGGCACCGTGGAAATGGCAATGCCAACTGCCTGTGCTCTGGAAATGATCCATACCATGTCATTGATTCACGATGATATGCCAGCAATGGACAATGATGACTACCGTCGAGGGCAACTAACTAACCACAAAGTCTATGGTGAAGATATTGCTATTCTGGCAGGAGATGGGTTACTATCTTACGCCTTTGAATCTGTTGCTGTTCAAACCCAGGGTGTTCCAGCTCAGAGATTGTTACAAGTAATTGCTTGGTTAGGTAGAGCAGTAGGTGCGTCGGGATTGGTTGGGGGACAAGTTATTGACTTGGAATCAGAAGGTAAGTTAGATATTCAGGAGGAAACCCTCACTTTCATTCACACTCACAAAACTGGGGCTTTGCTAGAAGCTTCAGTAGTTTGTGGAGCAATTTTAGCTGGAGCAACAGAGGCAGATATTGAACGGCTCTCTTGCTATGCCCAAAATATTGGGTTAGCATTTCAGATTGTTGATGACATTCTGGATATCACTGCTACTCAAGAGGAATTGGGGAAAACCGCAGGTAAAGATTTGCAAGCACAAAAAGTAACTTATCCTGCTCTTTGGGGACTAGAGGTATCAAAAGCGAAAGCTAAACAGTTAGTAGAGACGGCAAAAGCCCAACTTGAACCCTTTGGTGAGAAAGCAGTACCTTTAATAGTACTTGCTGACTTCATTACAACCCGCACTCATTAAACTTGTTGGAAAGTTGTTGGTTATTCAAAAATTGTCAATTATCAATTATCAATTATCAATTGATAACTAGTAGCTAACAACCAATGACTAATTACCAGTAAAAGATTATGCAGGACTTTGGCGATATCCGAAACAACCATATATTACTGGTTGCACTTCTTGCTTGTTTGATTACTCAAATATTAAAGTTCCTGGTGGAGCTAACCAAAAATCGTAAATTTAATATCCGTGTGCTGGTGACTACTGGCGGTATGCCTAGTTCCCACTCCGCACTAGTAGCAGCTCTAGCAACGGGAGTAGGGCAAACAGTAGGATGGGGGTCTGCTGAGTTTGCGATCGCTACAATTTTTGCTGTAATTGTGATGTATGATGCTGCTGGTGTGCGTCAAGCTGCTGGTAAGCAAGCTCGTATCCTCAACCAAATCATTGATGAGTTATTTGCAGGCAAAGAGTTTAATGAAGAGCGCCTCAAAGAATTACTTGGACATACACCTTTTCAGGTAATTGTCGGTTTAGTTTTAGGTATTGCTATTTCTTGGTTAGCATCTCCAGCTTATTAGTACAAGAAGGCAGAGGGCAGAAGGCAGAGGGCAGAAGGCAGAGGGCAGAAGGGAAAGAAGGTTTCAGCAAAACCAGGGGTAGAATAGGCGGATTTGGCATAATACCCTGACTTGGTATTTTTTCCCTTCGGAATGCTTCGCTACTTCCAGGATACATAAACAACAAATGACAAATTTAAAAAATGGCTACGGGTTGGAGTACAATCACGCTACGGCTATCAACTACTATAGCGGTAAAACCGCGATCGCTTAATTGCCTGAATTTGGAGTTAGCCTCCTTTTCACTCTTAGTATGTAGTGCGAGTAAATAGGGGCGCTGAGCATAAGAAACTAAGGCTACCTCACTACCAATTACTTGCCTTAACTCAGATGCAATTTCCGGCTGGCTGAAGTAATCTACTAACACAGCATAACCATCAGTTAACGGCTGAGGTTTATAGGTAGGGAGATTAGGAAAATTGCGAGGCGGTGCTGCTTGAATCGCAAATGCTGATAAACCTGCAATTTCATTGAAATAACGCGCCCATCCTTGAACATCCAGCAAATTGTTGAAACCACCAACACGAGTTACCTTGTCGTCTAAATATTGACAAAAAGTAGTAGGAAGTTGGGGTGGTAAAGTGGCTTTAATATCTTCATAAGTTGCCCTTGTCTGGGTGAGAATGAACAAAAGATACTCATCCTTTTGTGGCGGCTGACAAACTGGAGTAGTTGGTTGAGCAATAGTAGACTCAACCAAATTGCTCCATAGGGTAAATGGAATGATGACAAAGCTGAAGATTAATCTTCTATCCAACCTAACACCTAACACCTAATACCTAACACCTATTAAGATACGGAAACAAGAGAAGCTAGAGGGTCAGGAATCAGATCTGAAGGAGCTTGAAATTCACCAGTTTTAACAAATTCTAAGCGTAACTTGAGCCAGGTGATGAATTGAGAATTGGTAGAAATTATTGCGGCTGCTGGTTGAGGGCATTCTTGCTTAATCGCTGCCATTTCTGGTGCTTCTAGGAACGCAGGTTGCTTGACTAACCAAAAGTCAATTTCCTTCTCATTTTCGTGGTAATTCCTAGTGCGCTCCCTAAGTACTTCTTCCAAGGGTTCTTTTTCTGTGAGAAAGCTTTGACTAGCTAAAACGTAGTAGTAAGTTGTCATTGGTTGTTTGTTTGTGATTACATTCCTTGATTTAGGATTTTAGAATGAAGAAAGTAATTCTAAATTCTAAATTCTAAATTCTAAATTCTAAATTCCCTGCATGGCTTGTTTCATTTCTCGGACAGCTCGTTCTAGACCAACGAGAACAGCTCTAGAGATGATACTGTGTCCAATATTGAGTTCTTCCATACCTGCAATGCAAGCTACAGGATAGACATTCCAATAGGTGAGACCATGTCCAGCGTTGACTCGGATTCCAGCCGCGATCGCATTTTCGCATCCCTTGGCTAACAAAGCTAATTCTTGCTGCTGACTTGCTTCACTAACTGCCTCTGCATAGGAACCAGTATGCAGTTCAATGAATTGAGCTTGCAGTTTACTAGCAGCCTCGATTTGAGTTGAGTCAGGGTCAATAAATAAGCTAACGGGAATACCACTATCTTGCAACTTGGTGACAATTTCACTCATCCGAGGCATTTGACCAGCAACATCGAGTCCCCCTTCTGTAGTCACTTCTTCCCGTTTTTCAGGTACGAGGGTAACATAATCAGGTTTAATGTCCAAGGCGATCGCTACCATTTCATCAGTAGGAGCCATTTCCAGATTTAAGTGCGTTCGCACTGTCTGTCGCAATAAGCGCACATCCCTGTCTTGAATATGACGCCTGTCTTCCCTCAGATGGGTAGTAATGCCATCTGCACCAGCCAGTTCCGCCAACACTGCTGCTGCCACCGGATCTGGTTCGACCGTGCGCCGCGCCTGCCGAATTGTGGCAATGTGGTCTATATTAACGCCAAGAGTCAGCACTTGCTTTTTTCTCCTGAATTAGCACGAGTCTTCAGCAATCTATATTAACTGAAACTGGGGATTGCTAATTGCTAATTGTTAATTGTTAATTGCTAATTGCTAAATATCTCTCCAGCTCCCCCAGCTTCCCCAGCTTCCCCAGCTTCCCCATCTCCCTATCCCCCCACCTCCTCAGCTTGGGAGAGTTGTCGATAGGTATCTAGAACTGAGGCAATGGCTTTTGTTCGTCGTAGCTGATCCCGATAGACACATTGCCATTCTGTTATAGGCTGATTTTCCCTGGCACAGATGCCTAGGAGTCCACTCGCTTTGTTCTTACCTTCTTGTAAGTCAATCTCCTGGTTTTCATTGAGATAGAAGGATGCAGTTCTAGCCCAAGCGATCGCTTCTACTCCATTGTGACCTGCACGGCGTGCCCAGGCCAAGGCTTCGGGAAATCTGCGAGAATGGATCAGGCTGGCTTGGTTGTAAAGGTCAGCAGTATTGAGCAAGGCTTCTATATCTGCACTAGGATCAATCCCTACCGCTTGTAAATCAGCAATATTGGTAGGTAGTTGAGATAGGGAACGCTGCAAGCACAACTCCTCAGCAAGAGCTATATTGCCTCCACTACGCCCTTGATCACTACAAGGTCCATAATTAGTTACTACGTCTCCCCAGGATAAGTTACCAGGATCCGTATGTCCGAAGTAGAGTGATGTCTGTTCTACATAGAGATTACCGTCTTCTATAAATAAGCGATAATTCCCTTCAGCTACACCAATTGCTACCATTCCTAAGGAAATAGGGGAGGCAAAAAGAGCAGAATATTGATCTAAGCTTTGCTCTTCATCCAAGCTAGCGGATAGAACTTCTTGATTAGCTCCTGATGGTTGTTCTTGAGAGGTTGCTTCTTCTGAAGTATTGATAGGTGGTTCAGTAACTGATGCTTGGGATATTTCCTCTAGGGTATTGACAGATGGTTCAGTAACTGATAATTGAGAGGTTCCCTCTAGAATATTGACAGATGTTTCAGTAACTTGTTGTTGGGGAGTTTCATCTGGAGTATTGGAAGTTGATGAAGAGTGCTCTAAGGTTTTCGTGGCAACTGTTATCGATGTCTTTTTCTCTTCCCTCTTACCTTGTGTTTCTTCAGAGCGCCCGACGGGCAACGCACCACCCTCAATGAAGGGAACAAACAAGCCAAATCCTCTTCCCTCCTGCCTCCTGTTCCCCTCCTTGGAGGGGTTAGGGGTGGGTTCTGCCTCCTGCCTTGTTTCTTGAGAAACTGTTGGTTGAGGGTTTTCCTTGGGAGGGGTGAACGAAATTCTGGGAATTCTCCGTGTCTCCGTGTCTCCGTGTCTCCGTGTCTCCGCGTCTCCGTGTCTCCGCGTCTCCGTGTCTCCGTGTCTCCATGTCTGCTTACTCCTTTCCCCACCCTTTTTTTTGTTCATCCGGGTGAGAGTTTCTAGTTGAGGAATGGGAGGCAGCGTTGGTAGTGCTGCTTCTGGGGTAGGAATCTCCTTTGGTGTGATTAGGGGTAGTGAGGGTAGTGGCGTTTCTGGTGCTGGGATATTCTCTGTAGTAGAAGGTACTGAAGGGAATAGGGGTACTGAGATATCTTCTGGAATGATAGAAGACTCTAATGGTTCAAGTAAATCTGCTTGAGCTTGAACTTCCTTGGGAGTAATAGCCAAAACCAAGCTGCGATCGCTTTTATCTTGTTCTAAGGTGCGAGAAAGTACTTGGGAGAGTACTACTGTACCTACGAAGCCGAGAAATGCTACTCGTAAAAACCACTTCCAATCAGACATGAGCTACCTAATCTAAAGAATGGTGAATCTAATTGCCACTTCAATTTAGATACACATCGAACTAGATTCCGTCGGGATAATTGTGTAAGAAGGCAGGAGGCAGGAGGTTCCAAGGAAAGGTGACTGGTTTCTCATCTTCTGGAATTTTACTCTGCTCCCTACTCCGGGTCAACGAAATATGAGGTGGGATTTTCATTCTCCGCGTCTCCGTGTCTGCTGACTCGTTTCCCCACGCTTTTTTTCGCTCACCCCCCTACTCCCTGCTCCAGTATTACCTCTTGCTGATGCCTCTTGAGCTGATTAAGATCAAAGTTTCTAGTTGAAACAGAAAAGTTGATGCAGCTGATTACAGGTACAACCAAACTATTAGGAATAATTGGCGATCCAGTCGAGCATTCTTTTTCACCAGTGATGCACAATAAAGCGATCGCATCTTTGGGTGTGGATTACGTGTATTTACCTCTACCTATTAAACCAAAAGATTTAGCAGTTGCGATCGCTGGTTTTGAGGCTATTGGTATAGTCGGATTTAGTATCACCATCCCTCACAAACAGGCAATTATTCCCCTACTCTCAGAAGTATCTGACATAGCTCAAGGAGTAGGAGCAGTGAATACGGTGTATCGTACTGATAGGGGTTGGTGGGGTACAAATACCGATGTCGCAGGTTTTATTAGTCCCTTGCAAGCTATTGATCGAGATTGGAGTCAAACTAAAGTAGTGATTTTAGGGTATGGTGGTGCTGCCCGTGCTGTAGTAGTTGGTTGTACTCAGTTAGGTTGTAAGGAAATTCATGTTATTGGTCGCAATCCCGAAAAGTTAAGTCAATTTCAGCAAAGTTGGGAAAAGACTCCCTTACCAGTAAGTATAAATATTCACCCTTGGCAGGAACTTTCGGAACTAGTTCCCCAAGCAGATTTATTAGTAAATAGTACTCCTGTGGGTATGTATCCTGATATTGACAGTTCTCCTGTTGATGCAGCAACTATGGAAAGGTTATCAGCAAAAGCGATCGCTTATGACCTGATTTATACTCCTAGTCCCACTAAATTTCTACAACAAGCTAAACAACAGGGTGCAGTTATTTTTGATGGCTTGGAAATGTTGGTGCAGCAGGGAGTAGCGGCGTTCAAAATTTGGGTAGGACAAACTCCACCAGTAGATATTATGCGGCAATCTTTGCAAGAGCAATTGCAACGGTGAACATGTGGCGGTTTTAGGTTTTAGATTTTAGGTGAAGGATAATGAATGAAACTCTTATAGCGGAGGTAGTAAACCCGGATTTAGTGTCACAGAATTAGCAGAGTTTGGATGCTTACCAGCTTATGCACTCCGAACCCTGAACTACTTGCGGAAGTTGTTGCAATCAACTGCTGGAATCCATTCCCCGTGGGGTGTTACTGTTGCTACTTCGGCGGCGAGATATAATTGCCCATCGGGAGTTCTGATTATTCCTTGGGCTTCGATAATCTGCTGCGGTTTGGTACTGGTGGGATTGGTATTATTATCAGTATTCTCACTAAGTTCTTCTTCAGTATCAAGGGTAACCCAATCACTGACTGTGGCATCAGCATCCAGCATCTCTGTAGGATTCTGGCGAATGCCACCGCGTCCTGTAATATAGAAGCTACTCTGCCGAGAGGGGTCATTGGGAGTACAGCGGCGATCGATTAGTTGTGTGGCATCAACAAAATCTGTTGGTAAAGTTACTAATCCCCGTGTCACATCAAAAGAGGTGTTGATATCTGCCACACCTGCGGAGCCAAATTCAGAACTGACGGTAATATCGTTGAATGGGGTTAAGCGATCGCGGAATTGAATCCCGAAAATACCAATAGCGTTGATGTTAACTCGACCGCCGTCCCCTTGGAAGGCATTGGCAGTGATATCGCTACCTTCTGGCCCTTCTGGTGGTAAAGCAATGAGGAATGGGGTATTAATAATGATGTTACCGCCATTGGCTTGATCCAGAGCAGTGGCAGAAATCAAGCTTTCGTTACGCATTAGTAATGAGTCTGAGACATTGAGGGTGATGTTGGCACTGCCTTGAGGATCACTACCACTCTTGGCTGTTTCAGCGGAAATTGTGCCTTGGTTGAGCAGTAGGAAATCAGCTGTGATGTTGAGGTTGCCTGCCTGAGCTTGAGGACTGCTGACAGTAACTTGAGCACCTTCTTGGATAGACATTTCTCCTGTGATAATTCTCAAGTCTCCTGCATTGCCTGTTCCTTCAGATGAAGCTAACAAGCTGCTAGGACTCTGACCATCGGCGGAAGTTCCAATTACTTGTACTGACTCCGAAGCGTTGATAAACAAATCTCCTCCCTCTCCTTTATAGAGGGTAGCAGCGCTCACCTGTGCACCATCAGCAACGAGCAACTGAGCGGTATCAATCTCTAAGTTTCCTGCCTTGCCTAAACCTTGAGATTCAGCCGATAAACTACTGGGAAGTTGACCATCGGCAGATTCCCCAATCACTTGCACTGACTCAGAGGCATTAATAATTAAACTGCCTCCCTTTCCTTCACCGAAGGTACTAGCACTCACCTGTGCGCCATCAGTAACGAGCAAATGAGCGGTATCAATCTCTAAGTTCCCTGCATTGCCTGAGCCGAAAGATTGAGCAAACAAACCGCTGGGAGCCCGACCGTCCCCAGATTCCCCAATCACTTCCACTGACTCAGAGGCATTAACAATTAAACTGCCTCCCTCTCCTTCACCAAAAGTACCAGCATTCACCTGTGCACCATTGGCAACAAGTAACTCAGACGTGGTAATTTCCAAATTCCCTGCTTTGCCTGAGCCTTCAGATGAAGTAAACAAACCACTGGCAAACTGGCCATTGGGAGAAATTCCAATCACTCGCACTGATTCTGATACATCAACAATCAAACTTCCTCCTTCTCCTTCGCCAAAGGTACCAGCACTAACTTGTGCACCATTGGCAACGAGTAACTCAGGGGTGTAAATCTCCAAGTTCCCTGCTTTTCCTGAACCGAAAGAGCCAGCCAATAAACCGCTAGCAAACCGACCATCGGCAGTAGTTCCAATCACTTGCACCGATTCAGAGGCATCGATAATCAAATTGCCTCCCTTTCCTTGAGCAAAGGTTTCAGCACTCACCTGTCCACCATTGGCAACAAGTAACTCAACAGTGGTAATCTCTAAGTTCCCTGCCTTGCCTGAGCCTTCAGATAAAGCAAACAAGCCGCTGGAAAACTGACCGTCGGCAGAAGTCCCCATTAGCTGCACTGACTCAGAAGCATTAATAATCAAACTGCCTCCCTCTCCTTCTCTAAAGGTACTAATATCCACCTTTGCGCCATCGGTAACCAGCAACTGAGTCGTGGTAATCTCCAAGTTCCCTGCTTTCCCTGAACCTAAAGATAAAGCAAACAAACTGCTGGGAATCTGACCGTTGGCAGAAGTCCCAATTAGCTGCACCGACTCGGAAGCATTGACAATCAAACTGCCTCCCTCTCCTTCACCCGAGGTGCCAGCATTCACTCCTGCGCCGTCGGTAACCAGCAACTGAGTCGTGGTAATCTCTAAGTTCCCTGCCTTGCCTAAACCTTGAGTTTGAGTACCTAAGCCACTAGCAATCTGACCATCGGCAGAAGTCCCAATTAGCTGCACCGACTCAGAAGCATCAATAATCAAACTGCCTCCCTCTCCTTCTCCGGAGGTGCCAGCACTAACCCGTGCGCCATCGGCAACGAGCAAGTCAACGGTGGTAATCTCTAAGTTCCCTGCCTTGCCTGAACCTTGAGTTTGAGTATCTAAGCTACTAGCAATCTGACCGTTGGCAGAAGTCCCAATTAGCTGCACCGACTCAGAAGCATCAATAATCAAACTGCCTCCCTCTCCTTCTCCGAAGGTGCCAGCACTAACCCGTGCGCCATCGGCAACGAGCAAGTCAACGGTGGTAATCTCCAAGTTCTCGACCTTCCCTGAACCTTGAGTTTGAGTAAATAAGCCGCTGGCAATCTGACCGTCGGCAGAAGTCCCAATTAGCTGCACTGACTCAGAAGCATTAATAATCAAACTGCCTCCCCCTCCTTGAGCAAAGGTGCTACCACTCGCCTTTGCGCCATCGGCAACGAGCAAGTTAGCAGTGGTAATTTCCAAGTTCCCCGCCTTGCCTGAACCTCCAGATTGAGTAAGCAAGCTGCTGGACGACTGACCGTCGGCAGAAGTACCAATCACCTGCACCGACTCAGAAGCATTGATAATCAAACTGCCTCCCTCTCCTTGAGTTAGGGTGCCAACACTCACCTGTGCACCATCAACAACGAGCAACTCGGTGGTGGTAATCTCTACGTTCCCTGCCTTGCCTGAACCTTCAGTTTGAGCCAACAAACCGCTGACAAACTGACCATCGGCAGAAGTACCAATCACCTGCACCGACTCAGAAGCATTGAGCATCAAACTGCCTCCCTCTCCTTCTCCGAAGGTGCCAGCACTCACTACTGCGCCATCAGCAATGAGCAACTCAGCAGTGGTAATTTCCACGTTCCCTGCTTTGCCTGAACCTTCAGTTTGAGCCAACAAACCGCTGACAAACTGACCGTCGGCAGAAGTGCCAATCACCTGCACCGACTCCGAGGCATTGACAATCAAACTGCCTCCCTCTCCTTTATTAAAAGTGACAGTACTCACTACTGCACCATCAGCAACGAGCAACTCGGCGGTGGTAATTTCTACGTTCCCTGCCTTGCCTGAACCTTCAGATTGAGTAAACAAGCCACTCTCAAACTGACTGTCAGCAGAGATACCAATCAGTCGCACCGATTCCGAGGCATTGACAATCAAATTTCCTCCCTCTCCTTGAGCAAAAGTGTTAACACTCACCTGTGCACCATCCTCAAGGGTTAACTGCTCCGCTTTGAGCAAAATACCCCCGCCATTCTCACTTCCTAAGGTATCTGCAAACATGAATGTCTCATCGCTCAGCGTCACCTCTCTACCCTGCACCTGGATACTACCACCGCCATCGCCACTGGTAATAACCCCTGCCTGGGACAGACGAATATCCTGGAAGTCCTCGACGCTTTCATAGTCCAGAATATAACCCGTGTCTGTTGATGTCAGGTTTACTCGATTGTTACCCGCGACACTTCCCAGTTCAATTCGTCCATCGGGTACAAAGAGAATACCACTATCTACAGTAACCTCACCTCCCACCAGCGCTAAGGTTCTCTCTGGTTGGACTAGAAGTAATGCTTGATTAGCAGCAATACTTCCAGGGTTTTGCCCATATTGCAAACCAATTGGTACATTAATAGTCAGCAGTGGGGGTGCTTGGGGATTGCTGGCACTAAACTCAAAACTATTGTCAAATAACAAAGAGTCCGCCGTACTCGCCACAAACGAACCACCTAAATCCAAGAAAGCATTTCCTCCAAAGATAATGCCGTTAGGATTAATCAGAAACAAATTAGGCTCAGAACTACCAAAAGTGCCAAGTACCCCCAGAATTTCAGAAGGATTAATGCCAGTTACCCGTGCCAAAATATTTTGGATAGCGGCATCTCCACTGAAAAAATAAGCTTGTCTACCTACAGCGACATTGAACTCCGTGAAACTATGAAATAGGTTTTGTTCCCTTTGCGCTCCACCAGTAATTACTTCAATAGGTAAACCAAAGAAATTAGGTATAACAATAGAATTCTCCCCAGCTCCCAGAGTATTATCCGGTACGATATTGCTTTGAGCCAAGGCAGGATTTCCAGCTAAGGCAACAAGGCCACTCATCCCCAACGTTATCCCCAACTGCCAGCAACGTCGTTGCCAATTAATCGGCTTCCTCACATTTTCCTCTACCGATACTTGGGAAGTTTTAGGTGCGAAAACAGAATTAATTCCACATCTTCCTTCTGTTACCTGTTGCCTGTTGCCTGTTGCCTTATCTTCACTGTACCTTGGCTTCATGATTCCCCACACCCAAATCAATTACTTCAATATTAAATGATTGGATATCAAGTAATCACAGAAAATAAGTTACCTTTTATGTAGATCACAAAAGTGCAAGTAGCTCACAAAAGTAGGTTGGGTGAAGCAAAGCGAAACCCAACGCTAACTATCTACTATCTGCTGTTAGGAATATAAACAACAAAGCTTTGAGTTACCCATTTGAAAACTGCTATCAAGAAGCCAAAATGTCAGAGTTGTTTCAATTGGAAATTTTATGCATCAAAAGTTACTAAGCATGCTATTGAAAATTACGAAAATACCGATTGTGCTAGTTAGAGTGCAGAATGTCCCTTTCAGCCGAAATCCACAGATGATTCACCAGCTAGTTCCAGAATACGAGAGTAAACGGCTTGACTAACCCAAAAGCCCGCTCTACCAATTAACTCATCCATAACAGGTTTTACAGCTGGAATCCAACCTCTAGATTTAGCAGCCAATAAAACGTTTGGACTTCTTCTGTCATCCGGGCTGTGTGCAAAATTTCATCTGTAATTAAAATACCCATTGTCTGTATCTCATCCTATCAATTATCAATTATCAATTATCAATTATCAATTATCAATTATCAATTATCAATTATCAATTGAATTGCCAACGAGATTGATAAATGTCAAATTTGTTAATGACTTTAGCGGTTGAAGAGGTAATTGTCCATTGTTCATTATCCATTATTAATTTACGTCTAATGTGAATTAAATTGTACGTATTGTAGGGGCGGGTTTAGCGACAAACCAACCCATTTGAACCGAATATTGGGATCAAAACCCGCCCAACGCCATCACCAGGTTAATGCTACTAGCGTGACACAGCTAAAATGATTGGTTAGATGTAGTTAGATGTAGGTTGGGTTGAGGTAACGAAACCTAACACCGGAGTACATTGTGTTGGGTTTCACTTCGTTTCACCCAACCTACAGTTTTAGGCGTGCTAAAGCACTACTAAATTAACTCCTCCTAATAATTTTCCTAATCGTTTGCCTTAACTGAAGGCTTTACGGATTTCGGAGGTGGAGCAGGAATTTGCTGCTTAGCTGGAGGTTGAGTAGACTGATTTACAGGTAATGCTGGTGCTTGTGCACTTCTGCGTGTAGCTTTAGGTGAAGATGGGGATTGACTCAAAGTACTTATAGTATCTACTGAAGGACTTTCACCATTGCGCATTAACTGTTTGACTTGATTCAGTACATTTCCCAGTTTCCCTTCATCCAGCAAAGTATTAATTAGGGATAAACCACTAGTGGAAAGGAGTAGTTTGTTGATGTCACCAGCACTGCTAGCACCATTACCATTATTACCATTAGCACCAGGGAAAGAGTAAATCCGGGTATCTCCCAAAACCCCTGGTTGAGGAGCTAAGGCTTTGACAATTTCTGGCAGTTTATCAGACAATTGAGGCCAAATAGTAGTGATAATTTGTGCCGTTAGCTTAGAGTCACTCAAGGCATTTTCTGCCTCAATTAATGCTTGTTTACCTTGTGCTTCTGCTAAAGCTTTATCTCGGTTAGCATCTGCTAGGGTACGGATAGATTCAGCTTCTAGTTCTGCAGCTTGGCGAGCAATTTCTGCTTGGCGGCGGCGACGGAAAACATCGATTTCCACTACGTTTTGATCCGCAATCCGACGTTGCTCTGCCTCTTGCTCAGCAGCAATAATAGATAGACGTTGTTCCCGTTCAGCTTTTTCAATTTCAGTAGCAGTAACTACCGCAGCTTCCGCTTGAGCTTTGGTAGCTTCAGCATTAAAGCGATCGCGTTCTTTGTCAGCAATGGCAATTGCTGCTTCTTGTTGAGCAATTTTCGACTCTCGCTCTGCTTCTGCTACTTCTACCTGTGCTTTGAGACGAGAAGAATCAATAATTTTCTGACGGTTAACTTCGGCAATCTCTGCTTCTTGTTTTTGCAGAGTTTGGGTAACTTTCAGTTGCTTATTGCGCTCCTCTAGAGTAATATCTGCCTCAATTTGGTTTTGCTGTACTGACAGTTGTTTGCGGATTTCCTCTTCTTCTACAGATTTATTTTGTAAAATCTTAGTCCGCTGTACAGTTGCTGCTTCTGTGTCCTTCGCCTCTTGAATTTCTCGTTGTCGCTGAGCTTTGAGTGCTTCTACTTCCAACTGTTGCGCTAGTTTGGCATCTTCCTTTTCTTGAGCAATGCGCAGCGATTGTTTTTCAGCGTTCAGTTCCTTCTGTTCAATAGCAACTTGGGTACTGAGTTCAACTTCAGTTTTTTGTTGAATTGAACGTTGAATGGTTTCAGTGCGTAGGCGCACTCCTTGAGCATCGAAGAAGTTATTAGTATCGTAGGTATCGCTCTCCTCAATCTCAGAAATAGCAATATTGTTGAGGGTTAAACCTACCTTTTTCAAGTCTTGCTGAATTA
Source organism: Symploca sp. SIO2C1 (assembly GCA_010692635.1). Taxonomy (GTDB): domain Bacteria; phylum Cyanobacteriota; class Cyanobacteriia; order Cyanobacteriales; family Coleofasciculaceae; genus Caldora. Next base: position 31,070 of record JAAHGL010000066.1, read on the forward strand.
AGTTCAAAACCTCATCAGCAAAACCTATCTTATCAGAATCAATTTCCGCTAAACTCTTTTTCTTTGCCGCTGCTCTAATTGCATCATCTGCCCGTTTTTCTAGAGCATCTTTGATATCTTCTCCTGAAATTTTACCCTGTTTAGACAGTCGTGCGGCGGCAATCAAAACATCTTCTTCATCGGCATTAATGCAGACATAAAAAGTAACTCGCATATTCGCGCGTAGGTAGTCTTGGGTACGAACAGCAAGTTTCCCAGTACGCTCCACATCAATGGAAATTTCCCTTAAAGGAACACGGGTGAGTTCATGGAACCCTGGTAGTACCACACAACCGCCGTTAAGAATTACTGATTTCTTTTTGAGAAAGACACCGCCAGTTCTGACAAAGGCTTCGTTGTTAGGCGTAATTACATAAACCCGCGTATACGCCCAAACACTTAATAACAGTAAGAAAACAAGTCCCCCAATCAGTCCAGGAAAAAAGAGTATACCTGTAGGCAACTGAGCCAGGTTTGATTGAACTGGAACTGCTTGAATTGTTGAAGAATTCGTAGTTTGTGACATGATAATCTAATTAGTCATTGGTCATTGGTCATTGGTCATTGGTCATTGTTCTTTGTGATTAGTCATTGTTACCAAGGAATCTCTGACTAATCACAAAGAACAAAAGACAAATAACAAACAACATTTCCTACTTCAGGCAAGAAGTCTCATGAATATCAATCTTTGATTCGGTTATAATTAGCTAGCCACTGCTGTTCATCGAAACTGTCCTTGACAACCACTAAATAACTTTGAGGGTGTCGATCAATCACTAAGACTTCCGTTCCACGACGGGGAACAACAGTAGACCAAGTAGGTAAGGTGGCATTAATGGTAACGAGATTGCGTGCCGAGTCTAGGACATCAACTTGACCGATTTTGCCTTGGTTTTCCTGAGGAAGGGAACCAGAGCTAACGGTACCATAGCAGCCAATCAAGCGATCGCTACTGGCATCTTCTCCAAAAGATGCGAAAATTTGCCCTAAAGGTCGAGAGATTAATCCTCCGGTAAACAGACTGATAAACAATGACAGCCCAGATACAACACCTGCCAACAAACCAGTGGGAATACTGCCAGTGAAGCTGCCAATTGCTACGTTGAGCATCCATCCGAAGACGCCGATGAGGCTGAAATCTGTTGCCAACAGTAAAATTAGGGGAGCTCTGCCAATCCCAAACCAACCCAAAAATTGTCCCATGCTGAACCCAGCATCGACATCAGTATCCGTATCGAGATCTAAGGGGTTGATCTCAGCATTAACATCAACATCAACATCAATATCAACATCGGCATCAACATCTAAATCTAAGTCATCGTCCCCCCCACCGGAAACAATGACTACTAGAAATAGTAGAACCCCCATGGCGAGGAAAATCCAGTAAGGTAAGTTGGCAAGGTCAAACAACATGGAGCTAGTGCGATCGCAATCGATGAATGTGAGTTGTTAACTATATATAAACCACACCTGTCTAGTTACTGATTCCAGAAATCTGGAAAATTGATAAGATTTTTAATTGTTCGGTGAGGTTAACAGGTGTCTGTTGGACATCAACTAAGATTGGGTTAGTAGCAAACTTGGGTAGGTAGCCGATTACCAGCAAGAGCCGATTACTCTTCCTTGACAATGGAAATACCAAATCAAGAACCAATGATACCCAGCCAAGCAGGGCAATATATCTTAATTGTGGATGATAACTCTACCAATTTGAACTTTCTGTCTAGAACTTTAACCAATGCTGGTTGGGAAATTGCTGTAGCTACTAATGGCGCAATGGCAATACAACAGGTGAAAAATAACCCTCCCGCACTAATTTTGTTGGATGTCATGCTCCCAGGGAGTGATCAATTGGAAACTTGCAAAAAGCTAAAAGCTAATCCTGACACCCAAGATATTCCCATTATTTTTACCCTTTTGTCGGAAGCAGTGGCTCAATTCACAAATCTGCCTCTGGGGGTAGTGGATTACATTACTAAGCCCTTCGAGTCAGAAGAGCTGTTAGCTAGGGTGAGAGTTCACTTAGAAGTGCGTTCTTTGACTAAAAGCCTTGAGGAAAAAAAACAAGAACTCTCTGCCACCATGCAAAAGCTACAAGCAGCACAAAAGCAGATCATGGCCCAAGAGAAACTCGCCACAATAGGTGCTTTAACCGCTGGAGTAATTCATGAACTCAAGAATTCTCTGAACTTTGTCAACAACTATGCTCAAGGATCGGTAGAGTTAAGTGATGAACTCCTCGAAGAAATTGACAACCAATCTGAGAATCTTGAAACTGAGGCTGTTGACCACATTAAAGAGAGTTTAAATGAGCTTAGAGAGAATGTGGTAGTAATGAATCAGCAAGGTCAAAGAGCGGAGAGCATTATTCAGAATATGCTGATGCAGGCACGGACTGACGACAATCAATTCCAACTGACTGACCTCAATAGTTTGTTAGACCAAGCTGTGAGGTTAACTTATCAGAGTAGACGGGCTCAGGACAATCGCTTCAACATCAAAATTAACACTGACTATGATGACTCCATTGAGCCACTAGAGCTGATATCTTCTGAACTGAGCCGTGCCTTTATTAACATTATTGACAATGCCTGCTATGCTATCCGATTGAAGCAGAAATATTACCAGGAACAGGGAAATAAAAAATCCTCAAAATTTAATCCCAAGCTATGGGTAAAAACCCAAAATCTAGGAGAAGTTGTAGAAGTTCGCATTCGTGATAATGGCATAGGAATACCAGCAGAGATTCAGAAGAAAATTTTCCAACCCTTCTATACCACCAAGCCAACTGGAGAAGGAACGGGTTTGGGTTTATCTCTGACTTATGAGATTATAGTAGATCAGCATAGAGGCATCCTCCAGCTCGACAGCCAACCAGGAGTTTATACAGAATTTATCATTAGACTTCTTGCTCCAAGTTAGGGACTCTCAAAAATTGATTCTAAATTCTAAATTCTAAATTCTAAATTCCTTTGTATATGACCAAAGATAGCCTTCCTCCGTGCCAATTACCGCCACCTCTCAAACCAGGTGATTTGCTAAGGATAATTTCTCCTAGTGGAGCTTTGCGTAAGTTTGAGGCATTCCACAAAGGAGTAGAGATTTGGCGATCGCGTGGCTACCGTATTGAACTGCAAGCTAACTGGGATGCGAGGGATGGTTACCTGGCTGGTACAGATGCCGAGCGACGTCAGCAGTTAGCAGCAGCTTGGCAAGACTCGGAATGTCGGGGTCTTTTGTGTAGCCGAGGTGGCTATGGTACTACTCGACTGCTCGAAGACTGGGAATGGCCCCTAACAGAGCAATCAACTCCCAAGTGGCTAATTGGCTTTTCTGATATTACGCCTTTACTTTGGAGTTTAGGTCAACTGGGTATCGGCGGGGTTCACGGTCCAGTATTGACAACTTTACCAGATGAGCCAGAATGGTCAATTAATCGTTTGTTTGACTGTGTTGAAGGTCGTCCTCTGGCTCCCTTAACTGGGGTTGGTTGGGGTGGTGGTAAAGTTAAGGGCATACTATTACCAGGTAACCTCACTGTTGCTACTCATTTGTTGGGAACACCAGTACAACCCCCAATGGATGGTACGATTCTGGCTCTAGAAGACCTAGGAGAAGCTCCTTACCGCCTTGATAGGATGCTTACTCAGTGGCGCGCAAGTGGTGCTTTCAAGAGGGTTAGAGGTATTGCTCTAGGGCGTTTTAGCAGTTGTGAAGTATCCCAGGAAATTCCTAGCTGGACAGTAGAAGAAGTATTACGCGATCGCTTAGGTGATCTTGGTATTCCTATTGTCTGTGATCTACCTTTTGGTCATGAAGGGGTTAATGCTTCTCTGCCTGTAGGACAAATTGTTGAGCTAGATGGAAGCAATGGCACTTTGAGTTGGAGCTGAATTATCAATGGATAATGGATAATGGATAATGGATAATGGATAATGGATAATTGATACTTGATAATGGATAATGGATAATGGATAATTGATACTTGATAATGGATAATGGATAATTGATACTTGATAATTAGGGCTTGCTGCATAAGTGTGGAAGCTATGCCATACAGTGCTTTCAATCATTTTGATGCCAAACAAGTCCAAGGTTTTTGAGCCCATCGAGACAATTTCCTTGCACCATCGTAGGGAAACACCCGCTTAAATTCGGAATATGAGGTAAAAGTAAGCAGATTTTTAA
>JAAHGL010000067.1 GCA_010692635.1 Symploca sp. SIO2C1
TTTTGTTTAGTTATAAAGAATTAAAAGATATGGATAAAGGTGATCGTATTAGAGCCTGTTATCAACACGCTTGTTTACGCTTTGTATGTCGTGAACAAATGACCAATGAATCTTTACGAAAAAGATTTGTAATTAATGACAAAAACTATTCTATGGCTTCAAGAATTATTACAGATACAATTAATGAACAGTTAATCAAGCCTTATGATCCTGAAAATAAATCTAAGAAACACGCCAAATATGTACCTTTTTGGGCGTAATTATCTATGATAATAGATTTTATCATAGGAATTGCTTATGTGACTGTTATGTGACTGGTGAGGTAAAATCTCCAAATTAATGAGCTAATTAAATCGCTGAAAACGTTATATATCATAGGTTATAGCTGATGAAGTGTAAAATGTCTTTATGTGATTTACGTTATCTATCGAATTCAGATTAATATCACAGGTAGTGGTTTTGATTAAAAATTGTTGTAAAAATACGCTACATATAGCGTATTTGGCATGTTTTAGTCTAAAGTCCAGTAAACCCTGCTCAAAGGTATCTTGTAGAGTAATCGCATCTTGACAGAGTTACCCTTTTTATAGGAACAACCTTGATTAATATAGATATAAGCAAAATCAAGCTGACTTGTGGATGGTATCAAAAACAATGGTTGCGATCGTCCAAAAACCTTTAGCCTTCGAGGAATTTCTAAACTGGGATGACAGTTCCGGTAGGTCATTCGAGCTTTTCCAGGGAGTTGCCATGCCTCTCAGTGAACCCACAGCCAAACATGAAGATGTTGTTGATGGGCTTTGTCGCTTCCTGAACAACCATTGCCAAAACTTGAATCTACCTTATGTTCCCCGTCAGAACAAACAAGTTAGGTTGAATAACGCCCCTGGTGAAAATGAATCCAGTCGTAAAGCTGATATTGTGGTATTCACCAAAGAAGAATGGCAAAGAATGCGTCAAAGTTCAGCGTCTGCGGCAGCATATGTGCCACCACCCCTGGTAATTGAAGTTGAAAGTACTAATTGGCGGGACGATTACCGCATTAAATTAAATGAGTACGAAACATTAGGGATTCCGGAGTACTGGATTGTTGATTATGCTGGACTCGGAGGCATTCAATATATTGGCTCTCCTAAACAACCCACTGTAACTATCAATCGTTTAATTAATGATGAATATCAAGCAGAGCGATATCAAGGAGATGCAGCAATTCTGTCTCGATTATTTCCTCAGTTAGAACTCACAACTGATCAAATTGTGGCGTTTACCGAAAGTTAGTTTGATTATTGATTGCCTTGATTATCTTAATTACCGTCACAGTGCGATCGCTTTCTCTTGTAGGTTGGGTGGAGCTTGCGCGGAACCCAACAAGCACCTATCATATTGGGTTTCGCTTGTAGTAGGCAGTATGTGGAGCAAGTGATACAATTAAGAATGCAGTCAAGAGATCTGACCTTTTCGGATCGCGGAAGCGTGGTCTTCCCTTGGCTGATTTTAATTTTAAAGGGATATAAAGCAGCATGTATCTACTGTACGTAGATGAGTCTGGTACAACCCACGACAAAAATCAACAGTATTTCGTGCTAGCCGGATTTTGCGTATTTGAGCGACAAGGATACTGGATTGCCAACCAACTCGACCAAATTGCAGCTAGGTTTGATCCTGCTGACCCAACAACAGTTGAGTTGCATGGTAGTCCAATGTTCGGAGGAAGAGGAAGGTGGAGAAGTCATCCCAAAGAAGATAGACACCAAGCAATTGAAGATGCTTTGAGGGTTTTCCTTAAATCTCATCGCAGCAATCGACTTTTTGCAAGCGTGATAAAGAAATCTGCGGTATCTCCGAAAGACCCCGTTGAATTAGCATTTGAGCAATTAGCGAGTAGATTTGACAAGTACTTAATGAGATTGCATAGGAATGGTGATACACAACGAGGAATCATTATATTTGATAAATCAACTTATGAGACAACAATTCAATCTTTGGCAACTGATTTCAGAACAATTGGATACACTTGGGGTGTGATCAGAAACTTCTCAGAAGTACCTCTGTTTTTGGATTCAAAAGCATCAAGATTAATTCAACTTGCTGATTTAGTTGCTTACGCTGTTTTTAGGTATTTTGAAAAGGGGGACAATAGATTTTTCCCTATCATTGAACCTCGGTTTGATTCAGAAGGTGGTATAGTTCACGGGTTACACATCATGCAATGAATCACCAGGCAATTGCAGTAATATGATCCATCACTTTTTCGTTAACCGCCATACTCCATCCCAATCTTTAGCAAGGGGATTTTCCCGTAGGGTTTGCACTCGCTGGAGGTAGAGGGTTGCTGGCGGATCAGTTGTATTAATCTGCAAGCATTTCTCAAAAGACTGCTGCGCCTGCTCCCAATCCTGTTGCCGATAGGCTTTTAAACCTTGCTCAAAAGTATCTCGTAAAGCGATCGCATTTCGACTAAGTTCCCCTTTGCGTCCCAGCAATTGGTAAACTCTTACTGGTTCTTGTTTACCCACTACCTGAATCAAATCCAGTTCTCTCGCTTCAACTGCCTCAGCTGCCATCTGGTAGGTTTCTTCTGCAATTATTACCTGAGTACCGTATTGTTTGCTAACCCCTTTGAGGCGGGAAGCCGTGTTTACGGTATCCCCCATAACTGTATAAGACTTGGCAGCTTCTGAACCCATGTTGCCGACTACCAACGAACCGGTGGCAATACCAATATGTAGGTTGACTGGTGGTTGTGCAGTTTTACCCGTAGCCTCAGCCATCAGCTGACGGAGCTGTTCTAATCGAGCAATTTGCTCTAAAGCAGCGTAACAAGCTAGTTGAGCATGATTCGTTTCACCGGTAAACGGGGGACCCCAAAACCCCATCACCATAGTGCGGATAAACTTATCGATGACACCGGAATAGTCTGAGATGGGAGCCGACATCAAGGTTAAATATTGATTAGTGACTTGCACTAATTCATCTGGAGTTAGGGTATCGGCGATGGTATTAAAGCCATCAATATCGGAAAAGAAGACTGTCATAACTTGCCTTTCCCCCTGGGTATGAGCACCTGTAGAGTTATCCATCAGGCTTTTCACTACCCGTGGATCGACATATTTACCAAAGGTATCTTCCAGCTTTTTCTTGAGTCTGAGTTCTTCTACCATCGTGTTGAAGGAGCGCGCAAGGGAACCAATTTCATCTGTTGTAGTTACTTCTACCTGAGCGTCTAAATTCCCTTGACGGATGGCTCGAGTACTCCGAGTCAGTCGGCGCACAGGTTGGACTAAACCAAGGGTAACCATTGATGCAGATAACAAACCAAATCCAGTAGCAAAGGTAGCGACAAAACGACTCAGGTTTTGGACGGATTTCTGATGTGCCTCCGCTGCTCGTGCGGCTTCGACGGTGAACTGTTCTAGTTCGAGGAAAATCTCTCCAATTTCCTCATTAAAGTGATCTGCTTCTGTTTCTAACCCTGCTTCTAATTGATGCGCTTTCTCGAACTCCGATGCGGCAAGCAGCTTAAATACAGCCACGGTATGATCGTGGAATTCCTGGTGCTCTGCTGCAATTTGCTCTAGTATTGGCTTAAGCTGAGTCCACTTTTGCCGATTAGCACTAATCTGAGCTTGGTTGGCTGCCTGGTTAACGAGTTGAGTAAGTTGTGCTAAATCCTCATCCACGCGATCGCTTCGTTCTTCAAACAGTCTCTTCTCTTCTTCAATGCGCTTCAGATCCAGAGGTTCTATTTCATAAAGCTTCAGAATCCTTTCGGAGTGCCGCTCTTGTTCAAAAACATGAAGATTCGTTTTAGCGATAAAGTTGGTAATAGGAATAGTGTAGTTGGCTAAACCTGCAATTTCCTGATTCACCTTTTGGAGTCGATTAGAGGAAACATAAACCACCAACAACATTAACCCCAGCATACTCGTGGCAATGCCGAAAATTTTGATACCGATAGAAATTCCCCACCGCTTTCGAGTAACCATTTTTGAGGCTCAATTGCCAACTCCTAAACTGCTTTGATTCAGACTCGGTTGATTCTGCAAGTGCTTGCTATTGAATTTTTCAGTAGTGGCTCTGTTTGCTCAGGATGGTTTGCTCATTAAAAGGCAAAAGGCAACGAGTGAACGAAATTTACAGTGGCTTTCAAGAAATAAGGCTCCAAGGCAGAGGGCAGAAGGCAGAGGGCTCCAAGGGAAGAGGATTTGACAAAAGTTTCGACCCTCATTACTCATTACTCATTACTCATTACTCAAAAAAGCTCTCTCTCAGTATTTTAGCTTTTTGGTATCAACCTCCACTAACCAGATACAAATAGTACCTTTCATCATCAACAAAACTTTTAGTAAATTTCGCTAAGGGAGATATACTCAGATCATCTCTTGAACTATCGAGTTCATAGTTGAGGATTAGTAGGATCTCTGTTTGATTTTGCTGGATAAGTTGGCTGATTTGCTCTAGAACTTCAGTAGAAGTTACATCCTGTCTTTGGGTATTGAAACGCACAAAACCCCATATACTCTTACTTTCTGGATAATAAATTTTTCGATTCAGATAACCAGCTATGGGGGAGACTGCGACATCTCGGCTACCGACGATGAACTTTTGCTCTAGCTGCTGGCTTTGGATAAAGTTGGCAGTTTCTCGGCTAGCTGAATAAGGTACAAAGAAGTCGCGGGTAAAAGCAATCATTCCTGCTATTACCTGAGCCGTTAAAATTATGGTGATCAAGGCTGTTTTATACTTGGCAACAAATTCTAACCAACTTATGAGAACTTGCTGTAGCTTCTTGGGTAGCTGCTTAATCGGTTTAATCAATAAATTAGATTTGGGGTAATAACTAGCAATCCATAAAGCAACAATCAATAAAATATATAAATGCCCGTGGTGTCTTAAGGAACCGAAAAACTTGACATAGGTCAGTAGTAAGATTTCCATTGTACCAAATAGGTACAAGAACAAAGCGAATGGCTTCTTAATCAGCAAGGTTGAGACAAAGAGCAATAAAATCAAAGAAAGGACAGCGAAGATTACTAAATCTAGATATCTGGAGCTAGGAACTAAAATTAAAATATGACTATTCCAAATTCTAGTTACTACTGCTGCTAGATGCTGAGGGTCAAATTGTAGCATCCAGCCACTAAGTCCCCCTTGGGATGTGGCATCTGCATGAGGAATTATTTGTGCCAACGAGCTAAGAATACCTAGAATAAAGATAAAGAGACTAGCAATAATATTAGTTTTGCTAGCTGTGGAGCTATAACCAAATCTTGTGCTTAAACAATATTCTCCCATGAGATTTAGTCCCAGCGCCGTAGCAATGAACAGACAGTAAGCATTAGTATTTGCCATCAGCAAGAGAATGACAGCTAGGAGGAGATAATCCTGTTTCCTACGCTCAAACAGAGTACAGAAAACAAACAGTAATAATATACCAATGGCGTAGTTCTTACTAATGACTAGATATTCATAGATGGAAAAGTACCCAAAGCTAAATAAGACTTTATGTAACCTGGTAAATGGTGAGTATCTGACAAATAAATAGACAAAGCCAGTACCAAGCAACAAATGAAGAATTTGCATGAATACTGGTTTGTCAGTAAATTTACTTACAACGTAGAGACAGAAGTACCACAGCCCTGGATGACCTTCATACCTCATTTGATAAAATAGCTCTAACAGCGAGTCACTATCTCTGCCAACCATCCAAACATGCAATTCATCTCGCCACATCGCATGGTTGAGGATACCGACTAATCCTAGCAAGAAATATATGGAGACTAAGAGTAAGATGAACTTGTGATTTGTTTTGGGTATTGGCTTTGATTGTGGGATTGGAGGAGATGTCATTGCAGTTTTTGGTAGGGTGGGCATTGTTTGGTTAGGATATTTGTTATCCCATCTCAATAATTCCAATGCCCACCATTGCCGATTTTTCGGCAATGATCTTTATGAAGTGAGGTGAGCATTGTGGTGAATCATATCGAAACTGTTTTGAATTTTTGACAATGCCCACCCTACCACTTTACGAGTCATACTAAATCCGCCTATTCTACCTCCGTTATCATCCCAATGTTTTTCTCCTCCTTTTCTTTGTACTTCTTAGTATCAATTGCGGAAATTGTTGCAATCAACCGCTGGAATCCACTCACCGTGGGGTGTCACTGTTGGTACTTCAGCAGCGAGATATAATTGCCCGTCAGGAGTTCTGACTATTCCTTGGGCTTCGATAATTCGTTGGGGAGTGGTACTGGTAGGATTAGTATTAGTCTCAACCTCATTACCCCTTTCTTCCAAGGAGTCGAAGGTAACCCAATTACTCACTGTCGCATCTGCATCCAGCATCTCTGTAGGATTCTGGGGAATTCCACCACGTCCTGTAAGATAAAAGCTACTTTGCCGGAAGGGGTCACCGGAAGTGCAACGACGGTCGATTAGTTTGGTAGCATCTACTAAGTTGGAGGGTAAGTCTACCAAGCCTTGAGTGACATCAATCGGGAAAAGCAGATTGAGGATAAACTCACCATCGAAGCCGAATTCGGAACTAGCGGTGATATCACTTAAGGGAGTAAGGCGATCGCGAAATTGCAAACCAAAGATACCCTGAGTAGTAATGGTAATATTTCCCCCCTTACCGTTGAAGGCATTGGCAGTGATGTCGCTATTTTCTCTGGGGACACCGATAACGAAATCAGCATTGATGGAGATGTCACCCCCATCCCCACCAGCACCAGCTTCTCCAGCAGTGGTGGAAATTTTGCTGTTGTCGCGCATGAGTAATAAATCCCCCACCCACAGAGTAATATTGCCACCGTCACCGGATAGGGTAGTAGTTTGGATGCTACTACGATTAGTTTCCAGATTTTGGCGAGTATCGATGGTGATATCACCAGCTGCACCATTACCCTCACTCACAGAGGAAATAAAGGCATCATTTAAGAGCAGTGAGCCAGCACTAATCTGAATCACACCACCATCTCCTACTGCTCCTGAGCGCACTGCACTGAAGGCACTACTGGAGATGCCATTACTGCCAACGCCATTAAAGCGCACGATATCACTAGCAGTAATCCTCAAACTTCCAGCATTTCCTTTTCCGAGGGTGCTGGCAGACAGGAAAGCACCATTGGTAACTTCCAGAGAGCCGGTGGTTATTTCGATGCCACCACCATTCCCCACCGCTCCTGAGTTTACTTGGCTAGTGGCACCACTGGAGAAGCTATTACTACTAACACCATCAAAGCGCACGATATCACTAGCAGTAATCCTCAAACTTCCAGCATTTCCCTTTCCGAAGGTGCTGGCAGACAGGAAAGCACCATTGGTAACTTCCAGAGAGCCGGTGGTTATTTCAATCTCACCACCATTTCCCACTGCTCCTGAGTTTACTTGGCTAGAGACTCCACTGGAGATGCCATCACTACCAACACCATCAAAGTGCACTGCATCTCTAGCAGTAATCTTCACTCTCCCAGCATTTCCCTCCCCCAAGGTGCTGGTATTTAGTAAAGCACCATTAGTGACTTCCAGGGAGCCGGTGGTTATTTCAATCTCACCACCATTACCTATCGCTCCTGATTGAACTGAACTGAAAGCTCCACTGGAGATGCCATCACTACCAACACCATCAAAGTGCACTGCATCTCTAGCAGTAATCTTCACTCTCCCAGCATTTCCCTCCCCCAAGGTGCTGGTATTTAGTAAAGCACCATTAGTGACTTCCAGGGAGCTGGTGGTTATTTCAATCTCACCACCATTACCTATCGCTCCTGATTGAACTGAACTGAAAGCTCCACTGGAGAAGCCATTACTGCCAACACCATCAAAACGTACTCTATCCCTAGCAGTAATCCTCAAACCTCTAGCATTTCCCTCTCCGAGGTTGCTGGCAGATAGGAAAGCACCATTGGTAACTTCCAGGGAGCCGGTGGTTATTTCAATCTCACCACCATTACCTATCGCTCCTGATTGAACTGAACTGAAAGCTCCACTGGAGAAGCTATTACTGCCAACACCATCAAAACGCACCCTATCCCTAGCAGTAATCTTCACTCTCCCAGCATTTCCCTCCCCTAGGTTGCTGGCAGACAATTGAGCGCCATTGGTTACTTCCAGGGAACCAGTGGTTATTTCAATCTCACCACCATTCCCCACAGCTTCCAATGACACAGCACTGAAAATGAAGCTCGACTCGGAAACAGTAACTGTATCCGTGGCATTAATTTCAATATCTCCAGCTTGACTATCTACCGACCCATTACCTGGTGCTATCCCTGTAAAAAGTATACTTCCTCCCAGAATATCTACCGTTTGAGCATTGATGACAATACTACCGCCACCTCCTGCCTGGTTCTCAATAACTGCTCCATTAAGTAAAGCATCAGCTCTGGCTACATTATCGGGAAAATTCAAGCTGAGATTATTACCATCCGTATTCAGCTCAACTGTTCCTGGTTCTGATAGTCCTCCTAACTCAACTCTACCCCCTGGAGCTTGCAATTTTCCCTCTACCCTCACATCTCCACCTAAGAGCAGTAAACTCTTACCCCCTTCAACCTCAAGAGCAGCAAAACGATTGACAATTTCCGCTTGATTAGAGAGGCGGTTAAAAAAGAAGGCATCAGGATTAATGTTGAGTAAGTTACTCGTGTCAGGTTCTGAGGCGCTGAATCTTCCCGTATCACCCAACCCCACTGCATTAGCAGTAGTTGCAACAAACGAACCACCTACATCCAGTGCTGAGCCTTGCCCAAAAATAATGCCATTGGGATTAATTAGAAATAGATTAGGCTGAGAATCACCAAAAGTGCCAAGTGTACCGAAAATTTCCGAAGGATTAACACCCGTTACTCGTGCCAGAATATTCTGGATAGCTGCATCAGGACTCTCAAAATAAGCTCCTCTGCCTGCTGCAACATTGAATTCGGTGAAACTATGAAATAGATTTTGCTCTCGTTGTGCTCCACCAGTAATTACTTCAATAGGCAAACCCAAGAAATCAGGTGTAACCTGAGAATTTTCACCAGCTCCCAGGGTGGTATCTGGCATAATATTGCTCTGAGCCAAGACAGGATTTCTAGCCAAAGCGACAACACCAGTGCTCCCTAATGCGATCGCTAACTTCCAACAAAAACACTCCCAATTGATAGACATGCTTACGTTTCCTTCTAATCTTAAGAAACACATTCAGCTTATATAGCCAGTCTATTTAATTCGTGAACATACAAGCGAACGATCGCACTGCCCAACTACTAGCTAAGATTAGTAATATGGAATAGCGCTGGAGCACATTAGCGAAGAAACCGACTCAATATCCAGTTGGTGCTCCCTAATACTCCTATACAAATATTAACTTTATATACTTTATTTATGTTTGACTACTTATCACGGTTATCTCTTACCTTTTAAGATATATAAATAGTACTTTTCGTCATGAATAAAGCTATTGGTGAATTCAGCCACAGGAGAGATGCTCAGATCAGCTCTTGAGCTATCTAGCTCATAGTTTAGGATTAACAGAATATCCGTCTGCTGTTGTTGAATCAGTTGGCTAATCTGTTCTAACACCATTGTCGAATTGACTTCTGTTCTTTGGTTATTGAAGAGGACAAAACTCCCCAAAGCCTTACTCTCTGGATAGTAAATCTGACGCTGCAAATAACCAGAGATTGGTGAAACTCTGGCATCTTGGCTACCAACAATAAACATCTTATCTAACTGCTGAGTTTGAATAAACCGGGCAGTTTCTCGGCTGGCAGAGTAAGGTACAAACAAATCCCGACTAAAGGCAACCATGCCTGTAGCTACTTGAGCAACTAAAATGAATATAATTAAACGATTTTTGTACTTGGCAACGAAGGCGAACCAATTGGTAGTAGCTTGTTGCACTAAATCAGGTAAATTGCTCAGAGGTTTAATCAATAAATCAGACTTAGGATAGTAGCTAGCAATCCACACGGCAGCAATCAACACTATATATAGATGTCCATAATGCCTAGCTGAGCCAAGAAACTTGGCATAGGTAAATAGCAGGATTTCCAAGGTGCCAAAGCTGTAAAAGAACCAAGCAACCGGTTTTTGTATCAAAATAGTTGACACAAACAGCAGTAAGACTAAAGAAAAGATAGCAAAGATGATTATATCTAGGTACTTAGAGTCAGCAGGAGTGATGATTGGCAGATAACTACTCCACACTCTAGTTAGGGCTGTTGCTAGATGCCTGGGGTCAAATTGTAACCGCCACAAACTTAGTCCACCTTGTAAGGTACTATCTGCAGGAGGGAGGATTTGGGCGATTGAACTGAGAATACCTAGGAAAAAGATCGTGAGACTGCTGATGATATTAATCTTACTCGCAGCAGAAGTATAACCAATCCTTCGACCTAGACTATATTCAAAGATTAAGGTTACCCCCAAAGCTGTGGCAATAAATAGGCAGTAGGCATTGGCATTTGCCATCAGCAACAGAATTGTTGACAAAACTAGGTAACTCTTTTGCCTTTGCTCAAACAAGGCACAGAAAGTAAAAACTAGCAAGATACCGATGGCATAGTTGCGACTGATAAGTAAATATTCATAAATTGGCAAATAACCAAAAACAAATAAGGTTTTTTGTAATTTAGTAAAAGGGGAATATTTAACTAATACAGAAACAAAGCCAGTGGCAAGCAACAGATGAAAAACTTGCATCAGCACCGGATTGTCAGTAAATTGATTCAACCAGGCTAGGCAAATGTACCACAATCCAGGATGTCCTTCATATTGAAGATTGTTAAATAGTTCCAAAAGTGAGTTACTGTCTCTAACTAACAACCAGACATTGAGTTCATCTCGCCACATGGCATGGTTAAGAATACCAACTAACCCTAGACAGAAATATATTAGAATTAGTACTAAGATGAACTTTTGATTGTTAGCGGATCTTGTACTGATTTTGTGGTCAGTTGTGATTTTGGGAGACACCATTGCAGTATTTGTCAAGGGGCAAGGGAGTAGGGAATGGAGAACAGAACAATAAATTATCAGATATCAAGGTGATGGGTAAATTAATAATAGGTAGGTTGGGTGAAGCGATAGCGCAACCCAACGTCGGAGTGCATTGTGTTGGGTTTCACTTCGTGCCACCCAACCTACATTTTTAGGTGTGTCACGCTAGTACAAGGAAACGGTCTTAAACTCACATCTTGCAATAGTACATAAGTACTTAATGACATTCAGAGGGAACAATCAATTTTAAGACTGAAACAGTCAAATATAATCACTTTTCCCTGTTCCTCATTCCCTGCCTTCACAGGTAATTTTTCGACTTGCTGAAAGATCTCAGTTCAACCAAATTTATCAATTAGCAATTAGCAATTAGCAATTAGCCATTAGCAATTAGCCATTAGCCATTATCAATTATCAATTATCAATTATTAATTATCAATTATCAAGGTGATGGGTAAATTAGCACTAACCTTCAATCGCTCCCCGACAAGAGAATTATCCTGGTTCTTAGGTTTATTAATAGCAGCCCTTTTCCTGTGGTGCGTTTCTCTGGGAAACTTACCTTTACGAGACTGGGATGAAGGCTACTACGCCATTGTTTCTAGGGATATGTACCGCAGTGGGAACTGGCTTTATCCCACTTATCTAGAACAACCATTTCTCCTCAAACCACCATTGATGTATTGGTTAGTGGCTCTGAGCTACCATCTTGGGGGTGTCCACGAATTTACCACACGCTTGCCCCTAGCCCTAGTCTCCGCTGCCGGAGTTCCCCTACTTTACCTGTTGGGAAGAGAAATTTTTCCTCACCGCCTACCCTCACTGTTTGCTGCTTTAGTTTACTTAACACTGCTACCTGTGGTGCGTCATACTCGTCTAGCCATGCTGGATGGTACGATTATTACTCTGTTGCTACTGTTATTGCTCTGTTTACTCAGAACCCGTTGGGATCGACGTTGGGCTGTTGGTGTTGGTATTTGCTTAGGGCTGATTGCTCTGACTAAAGGAATAATTGTACTGTTGTTAGGAGCGATCGCAGCAGCATTTACTTTAGCTAATCGACAACTGACAATATTGAAGAACTTGTATTTTTGGCTAGGCTTACTTATAGGTAGCGTACCTGTCTTTGCTTGGTATTATGCCCAGTGGCAACATTATGGAGAAGTCTTTTTACAGGTACATTTCCAGGCTCAAGGTTTCGATCGCGTCTCTCAAGCTGTCTGGGGAAATAGTGGCCCCTACTGGTATTATCTGATAGAGCTACTCAAATATGGCTGGCCTTGGCTGTTATTTTTGCCTGGGGGATTGTACTTAACTTGGCAGAAACGTAATACTCCTTGGGGGATGCTGGTACTGCTCGGTACTCTCATCTATCTGGGAGCCATTTCGGTAATGCAAACCAAACTGCCCTGGTATATTATGCCCTTGTACCCTTTTTTTGCCCTGGCAGTAGGAGCTCAACTTGCGGATTTTTGGGAAAACTCCCGCCGTTATCCGGGAATAATAGCAGGAATCTTAAGCTTGTTCTGTGCTGCTAGTTTAGGGGGTTTGGCTTACCTTTACTTGGTAGAGCGGCAACCGATATTAATTCTCATGGGTATGGTTGTGGCACTGATGATGGGTTTAGCTGCTTGGCTAGTAACTCAGCACAACCGAGGATTCATATCTATATTATTTGTCGGGATGTACTTAACTTTAGGATTGTTGATGAGTTCTCAATCCTGGATTTGGGAGTTAAATGAAGCTTTCCCTGTCAAACCAGTTGCGGCTTTGATTCGGGAAAAGGCAAAACCAGGGGTAGCTATTTATACCTCTTTTGCCTATGGCCGTCCGAGTTTGGATTTCTATAGCGATCGCCAAATAATTTCCCAAAATCTTACCGCTCTGCAACAGTTGTGGTCAACTCAACCTTACCTGTTGTTAGATCAGCTAACCTTAAATGCGTTAGAGTTACCCAATAGCATTTCTCTGGGTACTGCCGAAGGTTTTACTCTGGTTGCACCGAGGTAGGGAATTGGGAATTGGGGATTGGGGATTGGGAATTGGGGATTGGGAATTGGGAATTGGGAATTGGGAATTGGGAATTGGGAATTGGGAATTGGGAATTATAGTAATGTTAAGTTTTGTAACTATATGTATAACCTCGGAAGCTAGAGCAGAGAAATTTATTAGGAAGTGATGGAACATCAGCTATCTAGCTTATGTCTAGAAAAATAAACACTATCTCATACAAGATTTACAGTAAAATGTCTACTCTTACAAAACTTTTTTCTTAATTTCCTAAAACCAGACATTTGTATTATGAGTTTATCAAAATCTTTTCAGTTTATCGGAACCTTGGTTGGTGTACTGTCTCCAACATTGGTAACTTTTGCTAGCTTACCGCCACAACTACCAGCTCAATTTGAATCAAAGTGGGAAGTCAGCCTTAAATTCCCCAATGAAACCCGGGAAAGAGAACCTATCAGTTCTACAGGAGGAGGAGGTTCCCGTTCGATTAATGTAGTTTCTTGTATTGAAGCTGGCGAAACGCCTTTGAAGACTTCTCTCAAGGCTGTAATGCCGACAACGGATTTGAGTAAAACAATTGCTGAGAATCCAAGTGTGTTTGTTTATGTTCCCAAAACTACTGCTAAATCTGCAATATTTATTGTCAGGGACAAGAATGGGGAGGAAGTTTACCGCTCAGAATTTGTACCACCTGAAACTGCTGGTATAGTTAAACTTTCTATTGCCGAAACTTTCTCTCTGGAAATCGATCAGGAATATAAATGGGAACTCACACTGATGTGTAACCCAAGAAATTACTTTGCTGAGGAAAATAAATATGTCGAGGGACTTTTCCTGCGTACTGCACTGAATGCCGAGCAACAGAAACAGTTGGATTGTGTAAGAGAAACTAGAGATTTACAGAATCTGTTAAAATTCCCAGAACGACGGCATAGCTTCTCTTGTGTCAGACAAGTTCCAGGTTTGCAGAATCTGTTAAATACAGTGAGACAATCCCCAGAACAAAAAAAGCTCTTAGATAGCTTGAAACAATCTCCAGAAGAGGCGAAATTGTATGTTGAAGCTTTAGTGTATGCTAATGCCAAGATTTGGCATGAAACAATAGATAACATGGCTCAATTACGTACAGCTTATCCTGATGAATGGCAAGAACTTTTAGCATCAGTGGGGTTAGAAAATTTTGCTGAAGAACAATTATTTGATTGCTGCACAGCTGACAATTAGGTGGTAGGTGGTAGGTGTTAGGCAATGGTGACAAGTTAAAGGGTCGTGCATTTTGTCAACTCCCATATATGGAGTTTGGGCGCTAAAAAAACCCTATATATGGAAATACCCAAGGGGTCAGAAAAATTGTATTCCTCTTCCTCAGCTCCCCCAGCTCCCCCAGCTCCCTTGACAACGACATCTTAGCTAAACCCGCCTCTAGTAAATTTACTTTCGCTCTCCTTAAGGTACAGCTTTATGTGGGCAAAGCTAAAAAAGTTTCTTTGGCAATGGCGTATTGTGGGATTAGCCACTCCTAGTATTACGGGATTGGTAATCTTGCTGCGCCTTACTGGTTTTTTACAGCTCTGGGAGTGGGCAGTTTTTGATTTATATATGCGTTTGCCACCCCCAGAATCAACGGATAAGCGGGTTGTGATTGTCGGTATTAACGAAGCCGATGTGCAAAACCAGGAAAATGCCAACATTTCTGATGAAGTCTATGCTAAATTACTCAACAAACTAAAAGCTCAACAACCAAGAGCAATTGGTCTAGATATTTATCGAGAATTTCCCGTAGAACCAGGTTATGAGCAACTAGTAGAGGTTTTTGAATCGACTCCCTATTTAGTTGGTATCCAGAAAGTAGCAGGGGAACCAGGGCGTGATACTGTGGCTCCGCCACCAGCACTCAAAGCATTGGGGCAAGTGGGAGCTAATGACTTAGTCTTTGATGCAGATAATAAAGTAAGGCGTGGCTTACTGTACTTGACTACTGCAGATGGGGAAAGAGTCTATAGCTTGAGTTTTTATCTGGCTTTGCTTTATCTCGATGCCATCGGTATTACCGTCGAAACAATTGACGAATATAAAATTAGCTTGGGCAAGGCGATATTTGCCCCCCTAGAAGCTAATGACGGTGGCTATGTGCGCACTGATGCTGGTGACTACCAAATTTTATTGAATTATCGCGGACCGAATCAACACTTTCAAACTGTTTCGATGACAGAGGTTCTCGAAGACAAATTACCTCCAGATTGGGGACGCGATCGCATTATATTAATTGGTAAGGTAGGAGTAAGCTTCAATGATTTATTTTTTACTCCTTATAGTGGTGGATTGCTTGGTCTTTCAGAACCCATGTCTGGGGTAGAAGTTCACGCCAATCTTACCAGTCAGATTATCAGTGCTGCAATTGATAATCGCCCTTTAATTCAAACTTGGTCCGAGTCTTGGGAATGGCTGTGGATTTTTTTCTGGTCTGGAGTAGGTGGTACCCTAACTTGGAAATTTCGCTATTTAGGTAAAAGAAAATCCAATACTCTCAAGAAAGTAATCAGTCTAATTATAGCAGGAGGTGCTTTACTGGGCTGCACCTATGGAGCTTTTTTACAGGGGTGGTGGATACCGATAGTACCACCCTTTTTAGCCTTAGGAGGGTCTGCGATCGCAGTTACAGCTTATCTTGCCCGTAGTGCTGGAGATATTCGCAAGACTTTTGGGCGTTATCTTACTGATGAAATAGTAGCCAAGCTGCTAGAAAATCCTCAAGGATTATCCCTCGGTGGGGAGAGGCGGAAAATTACCATCTTAGTTTCTGATTTACGAGGATTCACTAGTCTCTCAGAACGATTACCCCCTGAAGAAGTAGTGAAAATTCTCAACTTCTATTTGGGATATATGGCAGATGTAATTACCTCCTACCGGGGAACTATTGATGAGTTTATGGGAGACGGTATTTTAGTTTTCTTCGGTGCTCCTACAGTGAGAGAAAACGATGCTGAGCGAGCAGTTGCTTGTGCAGTTGCCATGCAGTTAGCAATGGAACCAGTCAACGCCAAGATGAAAGAGTTAGACTTGCCTCAACTCGAAATGGGTATTGGCATTAATACTGGCGAAGTTGTCGTAGGGAATATAGGTTCAGAGAAACGTACCAAGTACGGTGTAGTTGGCAGACAGATGAACCTAACTTATCGCATTGAATCCTATACTATTGGCGGTCAAATTCTCATTTCAGAGCATACCCTAAAAGAACTCCAGCAGCCTTTAAAGATTAACGGTGAAAAAGAGGTCCTACCAAAAGGAGTGAAACAGCCCATTACAATCTACGATGTTGCTGGCATTGCTGGAGAC
Organism: Symploca sp. SIO2C1; assembly: GCA_010692635.1. Classification (GTDB taxonomy): domain Bacteria; phylum Cyanobacteriota; class Cyanobacteriia; order Cyanobacteriales; family Coleofasciculaceae; genus Caldora. The sequence goes on from JAAHGL010000067.1 coordinate 16,333, forward strand.
TACAACCTCTTTTTGACTCAGGCAGAAGAAGAATTTTTAGCTATTGCAGAAGCAATTGCTATCCAATATATAGTGCTGGAAGGTAAGCACATGGGGGATAGATTATTTAGAGGAAATTTAGTTAAGCTCTCAGCCAAGGGAGCTGTCATTAGCTTAGAGAATGCACAGCAGGAAGTACCTGCTGGATTAAGTAATATCAAGCTCAATTTATTAAACCATGAGTTTTCTCAAGAACCCAGTGAAGATATTTATGCTAAAGTTTTGGAACAACCAGCAGACTCTGGTTATTTTTGTATCCATTTCACTGCTATCCCTCCAGAGGAAAAAGCTAGGCTTGACAGTCTTTATCAGTTAGGTGTTAGGTGTTAGGTGTTAGGTGGTGAGCGCAATTTACCTTCAACCGCAAGAAGGCTCACACCGTATTCTTATTCATTGGTGTTGAGATGAATTGCGGGCAAAGTCTTGGTAGACAATGAGTCAATCTACTCTTCTACGACTGCTGTCATTGTCTTATCTCTTAAACAATTCAAACAACATCATTTTGTTGGTAACAAGATTAAGTTGTCGAAGATTGGAGATATCAAGGTGATTGTTCACCGTCCTATTCCTGAAGGATTTATCATTAAAACAGTATCAGTAACGAGAAAAGCTGATGGTTACTATGTAACCCTAAGTCTTGATGATCAAAAAGTTCCAACTCGTAAACCTGATTTTAATGCCAACAATATTGTCGGTATTGATGTCGGGTTGATAGATTTTTATGTTGCCTCTGATAATACTCGGATTGCAGCGCCAAAGCATTTACGTAAAGCTCAGAGAAAATTAAAGTCAGCACAACGAAAAGTATCCCGTCGTAAAAAAGGTTCATTACGTCGTAGAAAAGCAATTAAAAAATTGGGTATCAGACACAATAAAGTAGCTGATGCTCGCCGAAATTTTCACTTCAAGACAGCTAAAAAACTACTCATCAAATACGATGTTATTGCAGTGGAAAAGCTAAATGTTAAAGGACTTGCTAGGACAAGATTGGCTAAGTCGATATATGATGCTGGTTGGAGCCAGTTTATCAATATACTTTCATTCAAAGCCGAAAATGCTGGATTGAAAGTAATAGCTGTATCTCCAAACGGTACAAGTAAAGAATGCTCTAGCTGTGGTCACAAAGTGGAAAAGTTTTTATCCCAAAGAATGCATAATTGTCCAGTTTGTAAAACCAGTTTATGCAGGGATTTGAACGCGGCTATAAACATAAAGAACCGTGGGACGCACGGTCTTAAAGCTCAGTTAATGTCTTCAATGAAGAGTCACTGAGAAGCCTACACTTACTCGTTAGAGAAGTGTAGGTACGTCACAGTAGTTTTTAATCAATTTTCGTATCTAAGTAATAGGCATTTACTCATTATTCTCGAGAAGCATGCTCAAAGCTAATGGCTAATGGCTAATGGCTAATGGCTAATAGCTAATAGCTAATGGAAGAGAATTGTTTCTCCCATTCAATTGGGGGCGCGAAGCGCTCCTCAGGAGCTCTCGAGAAACTAGAAACACTCATTGAAGGCTGAATCCTTTGATATAACTAGTTTATAATCTTCTTTCGCTCATTACTATGTCAGATCTTTTCATCGCTTGTTATAAAATTACAACCCCTGGAGTTGGTAGACCGGTGTTCAGCGTACATCTCTCAGTTTATCCTGCTCAGGATACTGTGCATGGCTTTGGGTATATTACTCAAGCCATAAACCAACCCCTTGATATTGCAACTAAGCTAGATGGCTGCTACTTTCCTATCTTGCTTATGGGTACACCTGAAAAAATTTCCTTATCTGCTACCGGCTACCCAGACATCAATTGGGCACCTCTCCACGGCTCATCCCATAGTGGAATTGGTCCAGTCCTCCTACCTAATGTTAAATTGCAGATGGTGCTTGACGACTGGCAAGAGGGAGTTGCTAGCTATAAGTACAAGGATAACAACGATAATTGGCAAACCATCACCAACGCTAAAGTAGAACTCGACAATAGTTCCATACTCCTTCCTCAGAAGGCTACTGCGCCAATTACCGGCGACTTCAAGAATATTGTCATCAGCAGCGGTAAGGTACTCGATGGTACAGGCTTACAAGATGGTGACAATGTTCTGCTGTGGAGTAAAAAAGGCAGTGATAACAATGAGAATCAAAAGTGGAAATTAGAAGATGCTGGTGATGGCTACTATTTCATTACCAGTACTAACGATAAGGTACTTGATGGTACGGCTTTAAACAGTGGCGATAACATTCTACTGTGGACTCACAAACAAGACGGTAACAATGAGAATCAGAAGTGGAAATTAGAAGATGCTGGTGATGGCTACTATTTCATTACTACGACTAACGGCTTAGCCCTTGATGGTACTACTCAAGGAGAGGGAGATAATGTTCTGTTATGGACTAAAACCGGCGGTGATAATCAAAAGTGGAAGCTCGAAGATGTTTCGTGATTGCAACAGCATTAGGCCATGAAACTCAACACGCACGAACATTTTTATCTAACTATCAACTTGCCTTGGCAGAAGATAAACCTGTTAAATTTCAACGTCGTGGATTGATGCTGACTCCTCAAGGTGGGATTGAGATGGTGATGACGGGAAAACGGTAAAGTTGATTGCATGTTTTTAGGAAATTCTCTTAATTTCTCGATTACAGATTTATCAGGGGAGCTCGCTGCTTTAGGTGGGGCGTGTTTGTGGGCAGTAGCTACAGTAGTTTATGGGCGTTTGGGAAGTTATTACCCTCCCCTAGAACTGAATTTAATGAAAGGAGTGATTGCGATCGCTCTAATCATTCTCACTCTCATCTTCGGCAATGAGCAATTACAATTACTTAATCTTAATGCCTGTGGACTGCTACTGCTTAGTGGTGTGATTGGTATTGCCTTGGGAGATACGGCTTATTTTGCTGCCATCAATTGCCTAGGAGCTCGCCGCGCCTTATTGATGGAAACCTTAGCACCTCCCTTAGTAGCAGTTATCGCGCTGATTTTTTTGCAAGAGCAGCTGACTATCGGTGCTTGGTGTGGTATTTTTTTGACGGTTCTTGGTATTGCTTGGGTTATTACTGAGCGAGTACCCGGTTCAGCGGTAAAACAAGATCAGTTGCTCAAAGGTATTGGTTTGGGAATTCTAGCGGCACTAGCTCAAGCTAGTGGTGCAGTACTTTCACGAGCCGCTCTAGCTCAAACAACTATTAGTCCCCTGTTTTCTACCCTCTTGCGTTTGAGTGGTGGAATGGTTATTCTCCTACTCTTAACAGGTTGGTTCCGGCGACAGGTTGGTTTTCAGGTAAAATCTTTACCATCAAAGCAAGCATTGGGAGCTATTTTCCTTGCTGCTTTTATTGGCACCTATTTAGGAATCTGGCTGCAACAAATAGCTTTTAAATTCACTGCTGCTGGAATTGCTCAAACCCTCTTAGCAACTAGTCCTCTATTTGTGTTACCAATTGTCGTTTGGATGGGTGAGGTAGTCAGTCTCAGAGCAATTTTGGGAGTTTTGGTAGCAATTGGTGGGATTGCATTACTACTTGGATTTCATTAACCTTGCACCGCAAGTGGAAAATCCCTGAGTAACCTTGGAGAATGGAAGTGCTCAAAACGAGCATAAATGCTTCATTCCTTCTTACTTGTTACTTTTTACTTGTTACTTGTTACTTATTCAGCAAGCCCTACTTACCTGGCAGGCTCACAGTAAATACACTGCCTTTATCCAATTGGGAGCGCACTGTAACCCTACCTCCCATCCCTTCTACCAGAGTCTTAACAATAGATAAACCCAACCCACAACCCCCAGTAGAACGAGCACGCGCATCATCTATCCGATAAAAACGCTCAAAAATTCGGGCTTGGTGTTGCAAAGGAATACCGTTACCTCGATCGCATACTTGAATTCTTCCCCACTTACCTGAGTAGTCTAGCTTGAGTGTTACCGGGTGACTAGAGTCAGAATACTTTACTGCATTATCAATTAAATTTAACAATACTTGCTTGAGGCGATTAATATCTGCTTTCACCTTGATAGCAGGGTTGTTAGACTCTACTTGGATGACTCGATTGCTATATTGCCTTGCCATTTCAGCAATTTCTTGGACTAACTCATTGAGTACCAAGGGTTCTATATTAAAATGCATATGGCCACTATCTACCCGTGCTAGGTCAAGCAAATCCTGCAATAATTGGATAGTGCGGTCTGCTTCTGAGCCAGCAATTTCTAGAGCATCTCGTTGGGGTTGAGTTAGGTTAGTGCCTCGCCGCAAGGTACTTTGTAGATAACCAGAGACAACAGTTAGAGGTGTGCGCAATTCATGGGAAACATTACTGACAAATTGCCGCTGCTGCTCCCAAGACTCATGAAGGCGAATTAACATGTCATCAAAAGTTTGCGCTAGTTCTTTAAGTTCACTAGGAGCATTATCCAAATGAATGTGCGCCTCACCCAAGTCATCTGCAGAGATATTTTGAGTTAACTGCCCCATCCGCTGTAGAGGTTGGAGTGAGCGCTGGATGTAAAATGCGATCGCGACGGTAATAACTACAATTGCTAGTAAGCTGGCGATACCCAAACTCCGAATCATGCTCAAAAACATGACTTGATCCTCGGTGATGTCTTGAGCAATGTACAACATACCCAAATTTTCCCCCTTCACCTCTAACGGAGCCCCACATAATACCCAGTAGTTTCCTTTCACTTCACTAACTTTGGGTTGGAGTGGCATATTTAGTAAAGACTTGAGAGAGTTCAATCTGCTGCTAGTTTGTAGCTGGGCAGATTGAGCTGCAATCGTGCCATCAGAACTCCGTATCCACAGCACAGTGTTACTAATCGTCAAGTCATCAATCGCCTTTTGCATTCCCTTTTCTACCGTCATCATCTTGCTGTAGATTTCTACATCCCGGGGCAAGCGTTGACCAATATATTTGATACTTTGTTTGTGAGTAACCACCAAAATATCTTGCATTTTCCAGCTAATCCAGATAGCTAGAAAGCCCATACCAATAGCTGAGACGGCAGCAATTCCCAGAGTCAGCCGAATCCTGAGAGAGCGAGGATCAATGTTAGGACAAAATCTACCTACTTTTTGCAGCAGCTTACTAGGGAATTTGAGGTTCATGATGGGGTGGAAATAATCCTCCAACCTGAGATATCGATTTTTTGTTAGTTTAGTCATCAGTGAATGTAGGTTTCAAGACCTCTAGCTTTTAGATTTACTATTTATAAATGAATTGTAAAAAATGTTATAGCGTTTCTCATTTAGATGAGGTACAAAGAGCCTGGTTTTTGGGAATTGGGAATTGGGAATTGGGAATTGGATCTCTACCTCACAGATGCGAGAACTGCTATAACTAAATCGGCTCTTACCAATAACTTCTACATACTGAATTACCTCAGACAGGAAAATAAGTGAGAAATTACTAAAATGCTGACGATTATCGTCTAATCAACTAGTATTGGTCACTGTGTATAATTAACAGTAGGAATAGACAATAACTGAAATTCATAAATTGTCGCTTATTAAGAATACTTAACAAATATGAGTTTTTACTGAGTTACAGAATAATTTTTACTGAAAAATGTAAAATATTACATGAATACAGCGTTTTTCATTTAGATGAGGTACAAAGAGCCTGGTTTTTGGGAATGGGCAATGGGGAATAGGGAATAGGATCTGTACCTCACTAGACTGAGAAATCCTGTATAGGATTTTAGATTTTAGATTGAATAAATATAAACCAAAGTCTGTTGAGAAACAAGGCAAAATGCTCCAAAGGTGAGGCTATCCTGGTCCCATTGATCATTCATGGTGAAGCAATCATCTGGAAGCACATTACCATCCATAAAGTAAATACCTTTTGAGACTTCTGGTAAATTTGTCCCTTGTCCCGTTGACATCCAAGTATCAATTTCATCAAATCTTCGTTCTTCGATATTGGTGTTTGGCTGAGTCATATGCTTTTAACCTGTCACAATAATTGAGAAATATATCCAGAAAATCAGGGTAATCCCATCTTAGTCGAGTTATCCAATTACTGTACTCTGATGTGAATACTTCCAGAAGCCGAACTCAAGGGTATAACGTAGACTTCTCAGTAAGTAGGTGGGCGAAAAAAAGGGTGGGGAGATAGGGAGATGGGGAGATGGGGAGATAGGGAAACAAAGGAGAACTAATGATTTGAGAGAATACTTTGCTATAAATCCCACTTCATATTTCGTTCACCCCTCCTACTACCCCATAAGACCTAAAATTTGAATATTCATCATTAGTTCCGTTCCTATGACTATTCAGCCAACCACTTCCCCGATACCAACTCCAACACTTTGGGACAAACTGCTCAATAACTTTCAAGCTTGGGCACTAGAAAACCCGGAAACACTACCGAGCCGAACTCTCCTACCCATTATCAGCTTTGCTGAGGGAATCATCGCCAACCAAACTTCTTATCTTGATGCCAAGCGCCAAGCCTTAGGTCTAACTTTTTGTTGTGCAGGACAAGTAGTTTTGGGAGAATTTAACACCCTGGAAACAGCTCTTACCTCACCGCAAGCTCGTACTTGGCGTCTCGGAACCTCAATGCTTAGTGCAGATCATGGGCCTCAACTAGATAAGGGTGGGCGGAATGTTTTTCTACTTTCCCTCTCTGACGAGGAAGCGGGAGGGAACAATCATGGAGCTTTCCGCAAGTGCGTGGAAGATTACTTAATCAATGATACTGCCCTCGCTCGCCAAGATGATCCTGTCGCTCAACAGCTTCTTGAAAATCTAGCGGCTGATTATGTCAATATGCCTCATGGTTTTGGTGAGCCATTCTTCACAGACGATCAACGGGGCTTAATGGGCTTTTTGGTTCGATATCTCCACTATATTCTCTTTGGGATAAATCCTGAGAGTGAAGACATCAGCGTCCTGACAAATTTGCATTACACCAAAAATGGGACTGTGCATTATTTCACTGGTAGTAGTATTTTAGAGAAACTTAATATACTTGGGTTTGGTAAAATTCCAGAACTGACTGAGCAGGTAGCAGACATCTACGAAAATTCACCGGCTCTAGCCAATTTCCAAGAAAACAATCCTGAACACAACAACATGACTCGGCGTGAGCTCGCCAAACTTATAGTGTCACTGATGAGTATTGCGGCGCTACAAGGTCCTCTCCATCTGGGGAAAACGGCTATGGGTGGTCAACCCATGCCAAACTTCAAGGGTCACGAAACCAGTAAAATTGACACCACGGTATACTGGGACAACCTTAACCTTGATGATGATGAAGCAATCCAGCTTTTTTTGCTCGAATGTAGTCGCCTTTATATGCCAGTGAGTGCGACTCACCGGGTTGCGACGGAACCTTTCACTGTAACGGTTGGTGGAAAGGAACGAACCTTCCCCTCTGGGACTAAAATTTTAATTGCTATGTTCCTAGGGATGGTTAGTGAGGAATTCTGGGGACCTACGGCCTACGAGTTCAATGCACAGCGCGATAATCTTTGCCCTTTCCATATGGGTTTCCATTCAGTAGGCGATCGCAGTGCTGGCCGCATTTGTCCAGCTAAAGCCATTGCCCTAAAAATGTTAACTGATGTCATAAGTACAGTAGGTAAAGCTCGCCGTTCCCAAAGATCTCTGACTTAGGAGCTGGGGAGCTGGGGAGCTGAGGAAGCTGGGGAAGCTGGGGAAGCTGGGGGAGATAGGGAGACATTTCCAATTAGCAATTAGCAATTAGCAATTAGCAATTTTCAATTCTCAATATGACAATTTATCTTGATTCAGCATTAATAAATGAAGCCTTGGCAGCAGAGAAACTGGGATGGGTTAAGGGAATTACCACTAATCCAACACTTTTAGCCAAGAGTGATTTACCTCCAGAGGCAACACTAAAACAACTAGCACAGATTAGCCCTGGAGTGCTCTATTACCAACTAATGGCTGCTGATTTCGATGGGATGCTGACAGAAGGAAGGAGAGCTTTTGAGATTATTGGCGAGAAAACTGTACTGAAGATTCCTGCTACTTCAGTAGGTTTTCAGGCTGTATCTTGCTTATCACCAGATATTAACTGTGCGGTGACGGCAATTTATGGTGCAGCACAGGCAGCAGTAGCAAGGGAGGCAGGGGCAAAATATGCGATCGCTTATGTCAATCGTGCTACCAGATTCTTGGGGGATGGTTTGGCACTGGTACGGGAGATGTCGGCAGTGTTACGAGGAAGCGATACCGAAATTTTAGCAGCAAGTCTCAAGTCACCAGAAGAAGCAGCTGCTGCACTACAAGCTGGAGCTGATCATCTGACTGTTCCCTTAAGTTTGTTGCAGGCAATGACAACTCATGAGTTATCCGAGCAAACTGTTGAGGATTTTGCGAACAATGGAAGGGGAATTTTGGCATAACTGCAAGGAGAGCTGGGAGAGTTGGAGTTATAAATTGGATAATTTATTGCTTGGAGTTTCCTAAACACTACTTTGTGTTCTTTGTGACTTTGTGGTGAGTTCTTATTATGTACTAACCCAACAAAACCAATTCTAAATTCTAAATTCTAAATTCTAAATTCTAAATTCCCCATTCATGCCTAAAAATAACATATCTGTAAATGCTAATACTTACAAATCGATGCAACAGGAGGTAGCAGCTCTGAGAACTCGCGTTGCCGAACTCGAAGAAGCTGCTGCTATGCCACAAGCGACTCAAGTTGCTCAACAAAAGGCAATGCTTGCAGTAATTACCAAAATTCGGGAATCATTGGCTCTTGATCACATCTTTGATTCAACAGCTACAGAAGTCCGTAAACTGCTCAATGCTGACAGAGTAGGCATGTTTCGCTTTGAGCCTGAGTCTGATTATCACAGTGGTGAATTTGTTTCAGAGGATGTAGTGCCTCCGTTTAATTCTGCCTTAGCACAAAAAGTTAATGACCACTGTTTTGGGGAAAACTACGCTGTCTATTATCAGCAGGGTAGGATTTGGGCTTGTCAGGATATCTACGAACTTGAGTTGCCTGATTGCCATATTACTATCCTCAAGCGCTTCCAAGTAAGAGCTAATTTGGTTGTACCTTTATTAAAAGGAGAGGAACTATGGGGATTATTATGTATTCACCAATGCTCAACACCCCGCCAATGGCAGGAGCAGGAAATTGAGTTTGTTACTCAAATTGCGATTCACTTGGGAGTAGCTTTGCAGCAAGCGAAGTTTGTGAGGCAACTACAGCAGCAGTCACACTATCTCTCTCAAGCAGTAACCCAAGCAGTGGAGCGGGAGAAAGCAGTCGCTACTATTATTGACAAAATTCGGCGTTCTCTGGATCTCAGTACCATTTTCCAGACTACTACCAAAGAAGTGCGGCAACTGTTGAGTGCTGACCGGGTAGTAATCTATCGTTTTCATCCAGACTGGAGTGGTGAATTCGTTGTTGAGTCCATAGCTCAAGGCTGGATTTCTCTGATGAAGGAACAGGTTGAACGACCAGAACTATGTAATAACGTCAGTAACTGTAGCATTAAATATTTGGCTGATGCCCAGGTTAATGATACCCACTTACAAGAAACTCAGGGAGGTCAATTCAGCAGGGGTGAGGTGTTCCGAGTTTGTGATGATATTTACAGTAAGGGTTTTTCAGAGTGCTACATTGAGCTGCTAGAGAGTTTTCAAGCCAGAGCCTATGCGATTGTTGCTATTTATCAGGGCAACAAACTCTGGGGACTGCTGGCAGCTTTTCAAAATTCTGAAGCTAGGCATTGGGAAGAAGATGAAGTCAACTTCCTCGTACAAATTAGCGCTCAGTTAGGAGTTGCAGTACAACAGGCGGAATTATTGGCGCAGACAGAGCAACGTAAGGAAGAACTCCAGACAGCTCTGACGACTCAATTGGAACAAAGAGCTGATGAGTTAGCTAGACAGGCTCAACTCGAACGAGCGATCGCGGAGGTAATTGATAAGATTCGCCGCACCTTGGAGCTAGATACCATTTTTCAGACAGCAGCGACAGAAGTCCGTAAACTGCTCAATGCGGATCGAGTGGGGGTGTTTCGCTTTACTCCTAACTGTAACTGGAATCATGGCGAATTTGTCTCAGAAGATGTGCTCAAGGAGTTTGACTCGGCTCTAGCTGCTAAGGTTTATGATCGCTGTTTTGGGGAAGAGCGTGCAGGAGATTATCAGCGTGGTTATGTTCAAGCAGTTGCCGATATCTACGATGCTGGACTCACTGATTGCCATATTCAAATCCTCTCTCGCTTTCAGGTAAGAGCTAATTTAGTTTTACCTTTATTAAAAGGAGAGCAACTGTGGGGATTGCTCTGTATCCACCAATGTTCAGCACCGCGCCAATGGCAAGAGGAAGAGATTGAATTTGTCAGCAAAATTGCTGTTCAGCTAGGGGTGGCTTTGCAACAAGCAGAGTTACTCTCCCAGGAACAGCAACGATCAGAGGAGCTACAGACGGCTCTGGCACAAGTTCAAACCCAAAAAGAACAAATAGTTAGAGCCGCAGAGCAAGAGCGTGCTTTAGCTCAAGTAATCGAAAAAATTCGCCAGACATTAGACCTAGATACTATTTTCCAGACGGCAGCTACAGAAGTCCGTAAACTACTAAATGCGGATCGAGTAGCAATGTATCGCTTTGACTATAACTCTAACTGGAGTTGTGGTCAATTTGTCTCAGAGGATGTACTACCTCCCTTTCACTGTGCCTTAGCTGCCCAAATTAACGACCACTGTTTTGGAGAAAAACACGCCGAATATTATCAGTGCGGTCGGATTTGGGCAGCTAATGATATCTATAACCTGGAGTTGCCAGATTGCCATATTGCGATCCTAGATCGCTTCCAAGTAAGAGCGAATCTGATTGTACCGTTATTAAAAGGGGAACAACTGTGGGGATTGCTCTGTATTCACCAATGTTCTGCACCACGGCAATGGCAGCAGGAGGAAATTGAGTTTGTTAACAAAATAGCTGTTCACCTAGGGGTAGCTCTGCAACAGGCAGAATTACTTTCCCAGGAGCAGCAGCAATCAGCGGAACTTCAAAAGGCTTTGGCACAAGTGAAAGCTCAAAAAGAGCATCAGAGGAAAATTGCTCAGCAGGAGCGTGCCTTAGCTAGGGTGATTGAACGGATTCGCCGGACACTGGAGATGGAGACAATCTTCAAGGCTACTACCGAAGAAGTACGACAAATCCTCAACTGTGATCGGGTAGTTGTCTATCAGTTCAATCCTGACTGGAGTGGGGAGTTTGTGTATGAGTCTCTGGGAGAAGGCTGGAAATCATTAATTATTGCACCCGGTTTGAAAATAATTTGGGAAGATACCTATTTACAAGAAACTCAGGGAGGTAGGTATCGCAACCACGAAACCTTTGCGATCAATAATATCTATAATTCTGGTCTAAGTGAGTGTCACGTTCAGATTTTAGAAGCATTTGAAATCAAAGCCTTTGTGGTGGTGCCGGTTTTTGTTGGGGACCAGCTGTGGGGTTTACTAGGAGCTTACCAACATACAGGTTCTCGCCACTGGGAAGATAGAGATATCGCCTTACTCGCTCAGATAGGTAATCAGTTAGGAGTAGGGTTAAATCAAGCAGAACTACTGAAGCAGACAAAGCGGCAGTCAAGGGAAATTTGGTCTACTTTAGCTGATTTGAGTGCCATCATTGATAACTTGGCTGATGGACTGCTAGTTACCAATACCCAAGGTCAAATTACCAGGTTTAATCCGGCATTGAAGGCCATGTTTAGTTTAGAAGAGGTTGACCTCAAAGGGCAAAAGCTCTGGGAACATTTCCCGCCAGAATTAGTAAAACTGGTGGAGCAGATGGAGCAGCACGAGCAGGAAATTGTCACTGCTGAGGTAGAACTGGAGAATAATCGGGTAGGTCAAGCCCTAGCAACTACGATTGTTAAGGAAGCAGAGGAAGAGGAAGGCGCTCAAGGTCTCGGTTCGGTCATTTTAATCCGAGACGTGACCGTGGAAAAAGAGGTTGACCGGATGAAAACCGACTTTTTGGCAACTGTCTCCCATGAACTGCGCACTCCCCTTACCTCTGTTTTAGGTTTTGCCTCGATTATCAAAGAAAAACTAGAGGAAGTTATTTTCCCAGTAGTGAGTACCACTGATCACAAAACGAAAAAAGCCATCAGAACAGTGGGAGGAAATATCAATATCATTGTCTCTGAAGCAGAACGGCTGACTGCTTTGATTAATGATGTGTTGGATATTGCCAAGATGGAGGCGGGACGAGTAGACTGGAACATCGAGTCTACCAACCCAGAGCTAATTCTCAACCGTGCGATCGCAGCAACTTCTTCCTTATTTGAACAACAAAGGCTTGAGTTAATCAAAGATATTCCCCCAGAATTACCTGAAGTGGAAGTAGACTGCGATCGCTTGATTCAAGTAGTGATCAATCTTCTTTCTAATGCCGTCAAGTTTACAGAAGAGGGTTCCGTCACCTGTCGAGCTGTAGTACAATCATCCTCGTCTGTAGAAGCTTCTGAGCTAACATCAGACCAACAGTTGCTAATTAGCATCACAGATACCGGCATTGGCATTGCTCCCGAAGAGCAAGAGGGAGTCTTTGAGAAATTTAAGCAGGTAGGGAATATCTTAACTGATAAACCCACAGGAACTGGTTTAGGATTACCTATTTGTAAACAAATCGTTGAGTATCACGGTGGTAGAATTTGGGTAGAAAGTCAATTAGCTCAAGGCAGTACTTTCTCTTTCACTATTCCCCTCCGTAAAAATACGGATAACCAACAACAAATGATAAATAACCAATAACCAATAACAAACAACCAACAACAAATGACAAATGACAAATAACCAATAACCAATAACAAATGACTAAAAAAGTCCTGATTGTGGATGATGAACCAAACATTCTGATTTTGATGGAACAGGCTCTAGAAAAGCTAGAAGATGAACAGGATGTAGAGTTACTTACCGCCAAGAATGGTATTGAAGCCTTGGCAATAATTAAGGAAGAAAAACCTGATTTAGTCTTCCTGGATGTCATGATGCCAAAGATGAGTGGTTTAGAGCTCTGTAATATAGTTAAAAAAGAATTGGGTATGCAGGAAGTTTACATCATCATGCTGACGGCTAAAGGTCAAGAGTTTGATAAGCAAAGCGGCATGGCTGTTGGAGCAGATATGTATATGACTAAACCTTTTCGTCCGAAAGAAGTGTTGGCAAAAGCTAGAGAGGTTTTGGGTTTGTTAAATTGAGAATTGTTAAATTGAGAGTTGAGAATAAGCAGTTCTTCATTTAACACAAAATTGGATGGCTCAAATAAATCTCAAGAAGCTGATTACCAAAAAGGAGCTCTTGTCAGTTGTCAATAGCCTGCTCAGTACTTTAGATACGAGTATTTCCATTCAAGATACTGAGGGTAAAATACTTTTAGGGGAAGATAATCAGTATTTTCTGGGCAAGCACCCTATTAAAGCTGGAGAGCAAGTGATTGGGTGGGTAACTGGAGCACCCCAAGGTATTGTTGTTGCTCAGATGCTCAGTTACATTACCACCAAAGAGCTTGAAAAAAAAATTCTGGCTATTGATACCTTAGAAAAGTATGAAGAATTGAATTTATTGTATGACCTCTCAGGAAAAATAGCTACTTGTCTGGGAATTGAGGAAATTACTGAGTTAGTCATTGCTGAAGCTGTAAAACTAATTACAGCAACTAATGCTTCAGTAATGCTACTCAATAAAGAAATTGGCTATCTTGAGATTATCTCAGCATGGGGGGTAGAGTATAGCCAGAAAACAGCTATCAAGCCAGGGGTAGGAATTGCCGGTTGTGTAATGCTTTCAGGGAAAGCGGAAATCGTGAATGATGTCTTGTCTGACAGCAGGTATATCCCAGGAAAAAATCTAACTCGTTCTCTGCTTTGTGCACCTTTGACAACCCAGAATAGCATTCTTGGTGTCATTAATCTGAGCAGTACTTCACTTACTTACTATACAGCACAGGATTTGAAACTATTAACAGTTTTAGCATCCCAAGCAGCAGCGGCGATTGAAAATGCAATGTTGCAGAAGAACAAACTCAAGCAAGAACGGATTAAAAGTCATTTGCAAAGATACCTTTCTTCCCAGGTGGTACAAGCAATCATCGATACCAAAGGAGAAATTGTTCTCCAACCCACCAAGCGGAAGGTAACTGTTCTTTTTGCAGATATTAGAAATTTTAGTAGTAAGTGCGAAGAGTTAGCTCCTGAAGTAATAGTACAGTATTTGAATGAATATTTTACTCAAATGGTATCAGTGATTTTCAACCATCAAGGTACTGTGAATAAGTTTGTAGGGGATATGGTTGTAGCTATATTTGGCGCGCCTTCAGAATTAGTAGATCAAGAAAGAAGAGCAATTGAAACAGCAATTGCTATGCAAAGACGGATTCGCACTATGCCAAACTCCTGGATTAGGAATAATTTTGCTACAGGTATTGGCATTAGCTCTGGAGAAGTAGTTGTAGGAAATATTGGTTCTCCTCAGCATCTGGACTATACAGCAATTGGTGATGAAGTGAATATTGCCTCTAGACTACAATCAATTGCCACCGGAGGACAAATTCTGTGCTCTCAGTCCGTCTACCATCCGACTAAACATTTATTTGAATTTGAAAAGCTCGGCTCTGTTACAGTTAAAGGTAAGAAAAAAGCAGTAGAAGCTTTTGAGGTATGCTACCCACGATTATAAAAAGGAAAGAAGTAATAATCATTTAGCGATCCTTATCTTAACAGACATTCTAACCTTTTATAAACCTCATCATCATTGCGTTTACCTACCAAAATTACCTCCACCAAATCCTCATTGGGTTTAAATCGATAAACAATGCGATATTCACCACTATCTACTCGATAATAACCAGAATAGCCAGATAACTGCTTACTATCAGTAGGTAGAGGATTAACATTGAGAGCCAATACCTTTTTAGCAATTTGTGCAGCGATTTTGGGTTGTAATCCCTTCAGGAAATCTAGAACTGTCTCAAGACCATCAAGCTTAGCCATTTGCTAAACCTTGAAGTGTAGATGTAAAAGTTTTTACTCCTACCATCTGAGACTGACTAAGGGCTGCTTCTGCCGCCTTAGCCAAAACTTGATCTTCTAATTCTTGTAGCCTCTCAATCAATTTTTGATAGTTTTGAGCTGACATCAGTACATGGCTAGGAAGAGATTGATTTGTAAGTATAACTGGCTCTATAGTAGCTTGATCAAAGACTTCACTATGTCGATTAACAGCGTCTGTCAGTGTATAGTGTTGCATCCTACAATTTAACCTAAGTTACTGTAAATAGTATATCCAAATTATACATGATTTTACCATAATCAAACAGATGAAATAATTAAGAGGTTTAACTGATTTAGCAAAAATTAAACAGCTCAGACTGGATACTCATTTTTAAAATAAGACACGATCAAACAGTTCAACTAGCTTCAAATCTCTAAAAACAGGCAGATATAGATATTTATCCAGTTCCCGCTTACTCCGAGGTAAAAATAAACCTAAACCATATAAGTCACTTTCTGAGCTATTGGGATTCTGCTGAAATTTGTGAATCATTGATTGTCGTAAAAATTTCACCAACTGATCGTAGTGTTTTTGTGCTGAGGCTGTCTGTTGACTGAGAGTTTGCAAAAAGTAGACAAAATCTACATATCTCTCACCCATATAACTATACAGTTTTAATTGATTTGTTGGTATAGCCTTAATGTTAGCTGCAATAATTTCTTCCAGTAAAGGGTTAAGTTTTGCGGGTAGCTCACGAATAGTACGATTATTGGTAACCGTGTAGCTATTGTACATATCACTCCCTTCAAACTGGATAATTTTTTCCGCTAACTCTCCACCATTGACTTCCGGGTGATATCTGAGAAATTGCAGGAGTGATTGGTAATAGGAATTAGGAGCACCTAAGAGTTTTTGGGATGAAAGGGTGTACTCAGCTACATCTTGCAAACTATAATGAGCTTCAAGAGTTCCTTTATTGCAGTTTTGGAAGAAGAATAACTCTACCCGATTATTAATATCTTGATTAAATTGCTCAACAACATCCCTCAACTTCTGGATATTCATCCATTCGGTTTTAGTCCCTAAACCTGGATGGTTATCAGGACTGACTTGATCCAAGCGACCTCCATGTCCTAAGAAAATAATTGCCCAATTATCAGCAACAAATTGTGATTGAGCCCAATTGAGATACTCACCAAAGACATCCTCACTAGCGCTGTTTGTCTTTTGTAGTTGCTGGACGTCAACTTTATCTTTAGTAATTACTCTTCTGGAAAGTTTGCTTGTTCCCAAAAAATCAAATTCTACTACTACTAAGATATTGTCACTTTGTACTCCTTGGGTAAGCATCTGTAAGATTGGCTGACCAAATCGGGATAGGTCGTTGTCATAGGGCATCCAGTACAGTAGAATCCAATCATAGTGCCGTTTGTTATTGTCTGTAGGAGCAGCAATACTTGAAGATTGGTGGTTGAGTAGACCTACGTTAGCGATCAATGCAGCACTACTGAGCACTCCATACTCCAGTAATTTTCTCCGCTTCATCGGTATATCTCCGAATTGGTTACAACCCCATTCAATAGGGCTTATTCCCTAAACTATTACACGGTTCTTAAGTTTCTAGTTGCTCGTTTCAGTTATGGTAACAAAACTAGGATTACTTTCCCCTTCGCGGTAATATCAATTCTTGAGGAAAAAGTCTCAGGGAGGTGCATCTCTAAACAACATGGTATGCTTAAAGAGCATTAAAGGTTGTAATACTTTGTTCAAATGTTGCTAAACGCTCTTCAAATTCCTCTAGACTTGTAGAAAAAGTTACCACCCAAATATTATTACCATCTTTGATGATATAAGCTGCCTGTTTACCAGTTACGTTGTTCAAATTAAATTCGGTAATGACCCGAGCCGCTTGGTAGTGATCAAGGGATAATTTTTTACGCTCCTGTACCTTAAACTGGCTAGGCAACTGTTTGGTTAGGGAGTCTAAGTACATATCTAGAGTCACTGCAGATATAACCTGCTCAGCAGCGATATTGATATTAGTTAAAGACCCGGATTCAGGAACATTGGAATCAAAAGCCCAGAAAGCAAATAGATTAGGATTTTCTTCAATATTATCGGCAATTGGTGCAAACTCTGACCCTAAAGACCGCAAGTTATCGAGTACTACACCTATATCCTCACCGTTAGGAGCTATCCCTTGGTAACTTTTGGGCAACCACAATTCTACGTCACGCCCTGTAAATTTTTTCCAATCAGGAATTGATGTAACTTGAGATTGAGTTGAAGTGTTAGTATAGGATGCCGTTCTCGCTTGAGGTAAGGCTTCTGTTTGAGATGGTTCAGAACTACTGCATCCTAGGAGTAAGTTGGGTAGTAACAATAGGACGACAATCAAAGTATTGATACTTACCAAATTCTGAAATATTTTGGTAGGCTTAAGGCTTAAGTTCTTACTCATCAGATAACTCCTAACTTGGGTAAATCTGGATATCTCCAGTTCGTTCTATCTACTTGTCGGAGCTTCTGATCAGCTTTACGCAGTCAGTTTACACACAGTTACAATATCAATCTCTACATAATATCATGTCCGCTTGAATACTTATACTTTGGTGAGAACAAGGCAGAAGGCAGAAGGCAGAAGGCAGAAGGGAAGAAAAAAAGTTGCAAGTTAGTTGGTCATTAGTCGTTACTCTTGAACAATATGCTACTCAACCATCGTTATTTTAGGGACTTCCAAAAAATAAAACATCCCACAAAGAGAATGATAATCATTGTCATGGGTGGAGAGGAAGGGTGACTTTTCGCCCCCTTTGCTCCCCTTTTTATAGTAAATTTGAGCTGGAGTGATTTTT
>JAAHGL010000068.1 GCA_010692635.1 Symploca sp. SIO2C1
TCCTCACTAGGTGGTACCCTGGAGAACGTAGTAACTGATGCCTCTAGTGGAACTGGAGATATACCCCAAGTCCCTGACGATGGGGTAGATACTGGCAACTTGCCGAATACGGCAGATGATGAACCGACAATCGTTACTGTGGGTGGAGATTCTGGACCTACTGGCTCACCCACATTGGTATTAGTCAAGCGTATTACCAACGCTCTCAGAAATGGTGCTTCCATCACTGGAGTCAACTTTGGCACTTTTGTCGATGACCCCACTAGCGACGATGATACCTTACCGGGATGGTCTCAACTCAGTACTGGAGCTTTAGTAGGAGTTTCACAGT
Source organism: Symploca sp. SIO2C1 (assembly GCA_010692635.1). Lineage (GTDB taxonomy): Bacteria > Cyanobacteriota > Cyanobacteriia > Cyanobacteriales > Coleofasciculaceae > Caldora. Next base: position 332 of record JAAHGL010000068.1, read on the forward strand.
TGGATCAACCCTTAGAAAGTGGAGATGTAGTTGAGTACACTATCTATTTCCTAGCAGGTGGTACTACCCTGAAGGACGTCCAGTTATGTGACCCAATTCCCTCAGGAACCGTCTTTGTACCTAATGGTTTTGCTGGTAACAGGGGCATTGTCTTGAATCAAAACGGCGCAAATGTCACCATAACTAATGCGGCAGATACAGACCAAGGACAATTCTTCTCACCTTTAGAACCTGTAACTAGTCCTCCTTGTCCCAACCCCAGTGAGCCACAAGGAGCTGTCTTAGTTAATTTGGGAGATATTGAGCCAACAGCTCCTAACAATGTAGGCTTTGTTCGCTTCCGCATCCGAATTGAATAGGGAATTGTTGTTTGTTGTTTGTTGTTGGTTGTTTGTAAAAAAAACAATAAACAACAAACAAACAACCAAGCGGCGGGTAATTCTTAATTCTTATATTACATTTGGCGACAAACCGATTACTTGCGCCAATAAAGTCTTTTGAAGCTTTCACAGATTTTTCACATTACTGTACTACCGTAGAAAATTACTTGTAATCCTCATAGCTAAAGATGGAGAGCAAATTGACGTATTTCTTGGGAAATAATTGATTCTTTTGAAATATTTCTTTAGAAATAATCTACAACAAAAACTTATTAAACATCACGGCTGGCTACTTGGCACTCTTGTACTGACAGTTATGTTGGGCTGGACTCAAGCTGTCGGTGCTGAAGGTAGTCGAGAATTGACTAATAACGGCGGCAATCGCCCTTTCCTGGATTCTCGTGGCGATAGCGATCCAGTTGCTCAAATACCCCGTCGCACGACAATTCAGGTTTTTGTCAATCCTGGTGAAAACATCAATCTTGGCTCAAGTGCTAATGGTGTCAATGATGGGATAATTAGATATACAAACCCTAATGGTCTCACCAATACTTGTCCTATCGGAGGAAATATTGGTCTAATTGCTAACCGTGCTCAAGAATTAGCTGGTCCCCTGCGCAATGGGGAAGGTTATATTCCTTGTCGAGTTCCAGTAGATGTTCCGGGCATTTGGACTATCGAATTTATTGGTCCTGATGGTGGTACAGGAACTCAGAATCCACCACCGACACTAGCCAATATTCTGCCTGCTCAAAATAATAATGACAGTTTTGTCTCTGCTTGGGATGTTACCGTGCGTGACATTGCTGGGGATGATATTGACGGTCGAGCTTATGCCACCTATATACCTCTAAACATCGGAGATAACGGACTTGGAGTCAACTCTATCACCTTTGTTCAGACCCAGCGGGGTGATTTGTTCCGGGTGAATCTCAATGGCATCGACCCTTTTGGATTTATCTTCTTTGCCAACAATAAAGGATTTACTGATGCAGCAGGTAATCCGATGTTTCAATCAGTTTTTAATACTCCTGCTCCTAACTTCCATCCCCCTAATGCTCCAGATACAACAGAGGACATCACTTTTAAGCTTTTCTTTAACCAACCTAGTCTAGACTTACCCATAGAAGACCTGGTGGCGTTGTTTGATTTAACAAGTAACCCGCCAACGTTTTTGGGTACAACCAATACCTTCTTGCGCCAAGATCCTCCACCTGTTCCTGATCTTCAGAACTTAGTCTTTGAGTTTAGAGGAGTTGATGGTACACCTGGTAGAGCTGACCCCACCAAGGGTGGTGAATTTATTTTTGATACCACCGAAGCTGGCAATGTTCAAATAACCATTGATGTCAATCGTAATGGTGTACTCGGGGACGGCAATGACGTCATCTTGACTAGTGAAACTCTTGTTGGGAGCAATATTATTCCCTGGGATGGTCGAGATCGTAATGGTAATCCTCTACCAGCAGGTGAAACTCCTTATCAATCAGCTGTTAGTTTCTTTGTTGGTGATGTTCACTTTCCCTTTCTTGACCCAGAAAATAACCCAACGGGACTGATTATTGAGCGTTTGAATGGAAGAACCTTGGAGGTTGAAGACAGCTTAGTCTACTACAACGATAGTTTGATTAATGATCAACCTGGAGGCCCCAACCCTATTAGTGGCTTGTTAGGGGTGGATAGTCGCCAAGGAGCACATGACTTTGATCAGTCATTTGGTGACGCCAAGGGTATTGATACTTGGACTTCCCTTGCTACTCCCGTTTTCCTCGTTGATGGTATTCTGATCCAAAAAGCTGAGCTAACGATCGATAAAGTTGCTAGTACTAACTCATTGCAAGCTGGTAGTCCAATTTCTTTCACCCTCACAGTCAGAAGCCTTCCCAATGATCAAGCAAATCCTCTACTAATACCCCCAGATACTTTCACTCCTGTTGAGGGCATTAAGGTAACAGATAACGTTCCAGATACTATCGGTAATGTTACCTGGACTTGTGAGGTTACTACTGGTGTCGGAACTTGTGTGACTCCTACGGGAACAGGAAATAATGTTGATGCCACCTTGAATCTCAGTCCAGGAGCTGAAGTAACAATTACGGTTAATGGTGTGATTTCTCCTCTTGCAGGAGGAGAGTTAGTCAATACAGCGATAGTGACTGTACCTCCTGATACCTTGGAACCGAATCCTCAGCAAGACCCGAATGATCCTCTTGGTAATATTGCTACTGCAACACTTAACATTGCTCTTAGTCCGGTTCAACCAATTGGCATCAAATCTAGCCGCTTGGCTATTGATGCTGATAATAGTGGGAACTTAACTACTGGTGATACAGTTGAATACACAATAATGTACAGTAACCAAGACCCAGATCAGGATGTTTTTGATTTCCTTGCTACCGACACTATCGATACCAGTAAAGTGACTTTTGTCCCTGGTTCCTATAGCTTTGATACTTCTGGCGGAGCAACAGTGACTGCTAATCCTACCTTTGACGGTTCAACTGAGATTAATCTCACCAACCCCAATGTCTTAGGAACATTACCGAGGGGAGGTTCTCAGGTAATTATGAAATATCAGGTGAGGATAGATGCTCCTCCAGGAACACAAATTAGTAACCAAGCTATTGCCACTTCCCGAGGTGGCAGGCTCGATCGGGTTGTCACCGATGCCTTTTCTGGTACAGGAGATTTGCTTACATTAATCGACGATGGGGTAAATACTGATAATCTACCTGCTACTGATGATGATGACCCCACAGTTATAAGTGTTGGTGGTGCTGTCAATAGAGGTGAGCCAACATTTGTCTTGGTTAAACGCATTACCAATGTGATCAAAAACGGCTTCCCCATCAGCGGTATCAATTTTGGTATCCCTATTGATGACCCTAATGACCCCAACGATAATTTACCTGGTTGGTCTCAACTCAGTACCGGAGCTCCAGTAGGAGTTTTCCAGTTTGATCAATCATTAGAAAGTGGAGACTTAGTAGAATACACTATCTATTTCCTTGCTGATGGTGCTCAAATCGACAACGTCAAATTATGCGACCCAATTCCCGAGGGAACAACCTTTTTTAGGAATAGTTTTGGCTTAAATCAAGGTATGTTATTAAATCAGAATGGTACAGAAGTAGCCCAAACAAATGTTGCAGATACAGACCAAGGAAGATTCTTCTCACCCTTAGCGCCTTTAGTCACTCCTGCTTGTCCCAAGCAAATTGAGCCTCAAGGAGCTGTTTTCGTCGATTTGGGAGATATTCCACCAACAGCTCCTGGTAATGTCGGGTTTGTTCGCTTCCGAGTCAGAATTGAATAGGGAATAGGGAATTGGGAATTGGGAATGGTTAGAGGGGAAGGGCTGGCAGGGTGACAAGCGACTCAAAAGCCTACTGAGTTACGATCTTAATTTTGTGGTATTATTTTATATAATGGGATAGTTGTGCGCCTGTAGAGTATAGTCAGATATAATATGCGATCGCGCAAGTGCTGCTCCAAGCAGATCAGCATCTCTAGGAGACGCTGTAGAAAACTCATCATCTTTTCTCAGGGAGTGTCAAAAGCAGCTGGAAAGCATACTGAATCAAGCGTTTTATCCTATTGACCTCCCCTTCATATGAGAGCTTATTGACAAATTTATTGACAAGGAATTTAGGGGAGATGTATCAGTGAGCGCCAACTTTCGCACTCTTAACGGTTTTTGAGCCTAATATTGGGGTTGGTATTCTTCCGTACACCCCACACCCTACACCCCACACCCTGTCTGCCATTCGGGAACTCCTACACCAGAATATGCCGCAAGTGGTTTTTCCAATATTGCCGAATCCAGTAGTAAAATACAAACTTTGCACCATGACAACAACCGCAACTCAGATTGATTTACCACCCCCCTTTCCTGACCATACCCAACTACCAGAATCAGATGGTACATTTGTGAAGAATTTCCAAGAACATCCCCAAAGCCTTATTTTGACCGACTCTATTGGTCCAATTTTGCAACAACGCCATCCAGATGGTAGATATGCAATTGGACAAGATTGCGGCATTTATTGGCGAGAAACTAGTCCTCCTGAAAAAGGTGCAGAAGCACCGGATTGGTTTTATGTTCCTAATGTGCCTCCACAACTCAATGGAGAAATTCGACGTTCCTATGTACTGTGGCGGGAATTCCTAGCACCAATGATTGCCTTAGAGTTTGCCAGTGGTGATGGAGAAGAAGAACGAGATGCCACACCTTTATCGGTTTCGGCTCAAGGAGAGACCATAAAACCCGGTAAATTTTGGGTATATGAACAGATTATGCGCATACCTTACTATGGCATTTATGAAGTTAAAAATGGTAAGCTAGAGGTCTATCATCTGAAAGATGTTTACTATCAAAAACTCAAACCTAATGAAAGGGGTCATTATCTCATTGCCCCTTTGAATGTAGAACTTGGACTATGGCAGGGCAGTTATCAAAATCAAACCCAGCTATGGCTACGTTGGTGGGATAGTAAAGGCAATCTCTTATTAATTGGTGAGGAACGCGCTGAACAAGAACGACAACGTGCCGAACAAGAACGACAACGTGCCGAACAAGCGGAGCAAAAAGCTGCAAAATTAGCAGAAAGACTAAGAGCAATGGGTATTGACCCTGATGCAAATGATTAAGCTCATCCCACGACTTGCATACGTGGCATTTTACCCTCCTCCCTGCGTCGTCATACCAAATTCGGTTTAGATACCCCAGTTATTTTGATGATAAGGCAGAGGGCTCCAAGGCAGAGGGCAGAAGGAAAAGAAGGCTTAAGCGAAACCGGGTGTTTGAAAGGCAGATTTGGTATCAGACGCTTATCAATGGATAATGGATAATTGATAATTGATAATTGGTTAATTTGGTCTAAGACCTCTTCATTTATGAAGAAAATAAAAAGAAAATATTTTCCTGATTGTCAATCCTCTTCTTTCAAGGAGAGGTAATTAGGGGTTGCTGCATAAGTGTGAAAGCGCTGTCTGGTATAGCTTTCAAGCTTTTATTTTCCTTGAAAAGTGCAAGAAAATTGAGCTCATCAATGCAATTTCCTTGCATCTTCTTAACCCATAATCCCCTTTAAAGACTATTCTAAACTCCTAAACTCCTATTCTCCTGACTCCTGACTCCTGACTCCTGACTCCTGACTCCTGACTACTTATTCAGCAAACCCTAATTATCCATTATCCATTGTTCATTATCCATTGTTGAATAATACCAAATCCGGTTATTATGGGGTACTTATCAAAATCCCCAAATCTTTTCCAGACAAAGGCTTTGATTTTTTTTAATAGACCCTTGGTAAAGCGGATTTGGTATAACCAGCCATCACTGCCTCCATGAGTAAATCAGCTCCAAAACGTACAACATCAGTACAAGGTAATCCAGTCTCTACCTGTACTTGCTTGATCGCTTCCTGTGCTGATGCTTCATCTAAATGACCAGTATTGAGTGCGATCGCAACTACTGGTGTAGGAGCAAAAGCTCCACCAGCATAGGCAACCGTTTCATAAAGCCGAATCACCTCTGGTAGAGGAGGAATTGGGATATCAGTGAAATGATGATTGTGAGTTTGCCCTGCTCGATGGACTAAGACTAATCCCGTCGGTTGGGTTCCCCGGATCAGGGGTAAGGTTGCCGTTGAACCGGGATGCAGTAGAGAACCTTGACCTTCTACAATCAGCAAGTCGTACTTATTGCCACAATCCATCACCATCTGTTCTACTGCACCAGCTGCAAAATCTACCCTTACCGCATCCAGAGGTATACCTTTTCCAGCAATCATCATACCAGCTTGACCAGTTGCCAAGAACTTGGAACTTATCCTTTGGCGCTGTGCTGCTTGATGTAACTCCAAACTCGCCGACATTTTGCCCACACTCATGTCAGTACCAACAGTTAAGATACGCCGACACTGTAGCGATCGCGCCTTCGCACTCCCCACCCCTAATCCTGGTGGTTCCCGACGAATATCCCAAATTTTTTGACCCTCCTTAAGGAGTTTCTGTAACTCAGGATCAGATGCCATCGAGGTATGCAAACCATTAATTACCGATAATCCAGCTGCTACCCCTTGTTTTAGATCTTGCCACCATGTGTCTGGCAGTACACCTCCACTACAAGCAATGCCAATCACTAGGACATCCGGTTGATATGGGAGCGCAGAAGCTACTGAATCTACAATCGGAGCGTCACAGTCAATACCGGTAAGTTCAAATAAAGACTCTCCAGCACATTCTCGGTCAATTACTGCCACAACTGGTGCTCTGCCATAACGTAGCAGCGTCAGCCCTGTTTTCCCTCCATTACCAAGAATCCCTTCATGGAGCAAAATGGCAACCCGCTGGTCAGTACTGAGAACCATGATATTTTACTCCCAATCCAGGTAAGTTATTCGGCATCAGACGTCCCTGTTGCATAATCGCGCCAGTAAAAGGGTCATCTAATAAGTTCAGGTGGCTATCTAAATCGAGATAATCAGCTAATGGGGAGAGTTGAGACGCTGCTGTATTGGCTAGAGTACTATCGGAGTAGCAACCGAACATCACCTTTAACCCACAAGCTCTAGCAGTATGAACCATCCGCATCGCCTCAGTTAAGCCACCAGATTTCATCAGTTTGATGTTAATTCCATGAACACAGTTTGCTAAAGCAGGGATATCGAAGCTGTTGAAGCAACTTTCATCAACAAAAATTGGCAAAGGCGATCGCTCATACAGTATAGGTAAATATTCCTCTTGTCCAGCTGCTAGAGGCTGTTCCACATGCTTAACCTCCTGCGTCGCCAACCAGTTACACATTTTTACTGCTTCATCCAGATTCCAACCTCCATTGGCATCTACACTCAACTCGGCTTCTGGTGCTTCTTCTTGAACTGCTAGTAACATCTCCTGATCCGCCGCAATTCCCTCAGGAGAACCCAATTTAATTTTCAGTACACCCCCACCTGTTACAGACAGCCAGTCTCGCACTCGCTGTTTCGCTCCCTCTGGGTTATTAATTCCTATTGTTGCAGCAGTTGGTACAATCCGGCGGCGATTCAATCCCCACAAACGCCACAACGGTAGTCCTACATGTTTTCCCAGCCAGTCGTGCAATGCTAGATCAATCGATGCCCAAACAGCTGAAGGGACTTCTGCCTCAGCCAGCACCCGTTCAATTTTCTGTCCTTCCCAAGGACTAAATGCTTCCAGCATTGGTATAACTACTTCTAGTGCCTCAAAGATCACCTCAGTGGTACAGATACGCTTAACCCCATCTCTACCAAGAAGGGAAAAAGGAGATGCTTCTCCCCAACCTTCTATACCCTGCTGTTCTAGCTGAACCCAGATATTAGTCGATTGAGATGTCGTACCGCGACTAATGGTTAAGGGAAACTGCTTATTAATAGTGAAAGTTTCAACACCAATGCGCATAATTTGGAGGGATGAACAACTTTCTTGCCCAAGTCAACCTTTCATTACATTAGCTTAACCTAACGGCTAATGCAGCGCGGCGGCAATAACCCACCAGTTAAAAAAGGTGAAAAAGCCTACTATACAAGTTTTCTTCCCTTCTTCCCTTCTGCTCCCCTCCTTGGAGGGGTTAGGGGTGGGTTCTGCTTTCTGCCTCCTTACACTAGTGATTCTGGCCTAACCAATCAAGGATGATAAGATTTACAGAATCTGGTTTCTCATCATGAGGACAGTGACCAGCCTTAGGTATAGGGAAAAACTCGATTTCCTGACCAACCTCCCGCTGCTGTTGGTAGATAGTTGCACCAGCAATTGGTGTCCAAGGGTCATCTTCTCCCCAAATCACTAGTAGAGGATGCTTTACTTTTGGTAATAGTTCAGTTGGAGTCGGCCCAGGAGGAGCGGTAAGTACGGAGGCAAATACCTCTGGAGCCCCAGGATCACAAGATGGTTGGTAGATTATCTCCACAAGTTCTTCTGTAATTGCTTCTGGATTGCAATAGACTTGCTTGAGGGTGCGGCGGAGGCGAGATTTCTGGCGGATGCGGTTAAACAGAAATGGTCCGACAGTCTTGGAACTAACCAATTTAGTAAAGACTCCCATCACTAACCTGAGAGGTAGATTCAGTTCATCAGGGCGATGATTGAGTCCACCGGCACAGTTAATCAAGACTCCACCAGTAGTAATTTCTGGGTAATCACTCACCAACATTAGACTGAGCAAAGCACCGATAGAGTTACCGATAAATACAGTAGGTTCTGTGATGTGGGTGTTCCAGAAGTCCTTCAACTGCTGTTGCCACAACTCTAAGGTGTAATTCAGTGAAGGTTTAGCAGAACCGCCGAATCCCAGGAGATCGATCGCAAATACTTTATATCCAGAAGCAGCTAAGACGGGAATATTCTTGCGCCAATGTCCAATGGAAGCACCAAAACCATGAATTAACACTAGAGGCTTGCCAGTACCCATCACGGTGTATTGAATTTGATGTCCTTGCCATGTCCAAAAGTGCTTTTCTAATTTGTTGGCTAGGGTTAGTGGTGGTGTAGTCACTGGGTTTTATTAAGATTATTTAAGTGTTTTTTCTATCATAGATTGAAATGAGAGTTGAGGAGGGGTTTAAGGTATTTTTTTCAAGGGGGGGGGTGAGCGAAATTAGGGAAGGAATTTCTAGCGAAGTATCCTCTCAAATCATTATTTCTCCTTTGTTTCCCTATCTCCCTATTTCCCTATCTCCCCATCTCCCCACCCTTTTTTTCGCTCACCCTTCAAGGGGTATAATAAAGCAGCCGAGTGAGTGCTGCATCCGCCCCTGCTGTGGTTCAAACACTGTTATACCTGCTACTAACACCACTTTGAGAAGAGATCATGAAACAAGCACAAAATTCTCAACTAAGCACCAGTTCCCTGAGAATCAACTTCAGTTCTCTAATAATCAGGTCAATAAGATTTCTGCGAGTGAACTCTGTCCTAAAGCTTCTGCTTAGCTATGCTCCACAAGGAATCAAAACTTGGGTTAATAATGTTAAGTTAAATAACAGCTACAGTGAGAAACTTGTTCCTGAGAAAGAGATTACCCTGAAGTATCGTGAAGCTTTGCTTTTGTTGCAGGAAAAACAGAAATCTGAAACTTTAGGGGACTATCTAGAATTTGGTGTCTGCCACGGTACATCAATGGTTTGTCTGCATAGAGTTCTCCAAGAATTAAATTTGAAACAAGTTCGTCTATTTGGTTTTGATTCTTTTGAAGGTCTACCAGAAACAGCAAAAAATGATGATGGAGGAGCCTGGTTTCCTGGACAGTTCAACTCTAGTTTAGAATTAACTAGCAAAATTTTAACTGAGCAAGGTATTGATTGGAACCGTACTTTTTTGGTGAAAGGATGGTTTAGTGAAACTCTTAATCAAGATTTAGTTGAAAAGTATCAATTAACTAATGCTAGTGTGATTATGGTGGATTGTGATATGTATTTATCCGCCAAAGAAGCACTGAATTTCTGTGCCCCTTTGATTCAAGAACAAGCTATCATTTTCTTCGACGATTGGTATTCACAAAATTTAGACCAGAAGAATATGGGAGAGAAACGAGCATTCGATGAGTTTCTTCAAGAAAACCCTCATTTTGGTACAGAAAAATTAGGTAGTTATACTACTAACGCTCAAATTTTTCGAGTTTTTCGCAAATAGTTAGGTCTTGCTGAATAAGTAAAAAGTAACAAGTAAAAAGTAACAAGTAAGAAGGAATGAAGAATTTATCACAGTTTTGAGCACTTGCAGCCCTCAAGGCTACCCAGCAATTTCCCATGAAGGTGCAAGGAAATTGAGCATTTAGATACAAAAGCCTTGCACTTTAACCGGGTAATCCCTAATGAACTCTTGACTTATTTCTCATTTTCTTTTTCGATGCAGTATTTTATCCTGTTCCCTGCGTCGTCAGACGCTTAGTATCTTCCTAACTTTTTTATATACACGAGAGATTAAATTTGGATTCTGCTGTCTGAGCCAGTCTTCATGTATAAGCTTATCAGCTGGTACATCACGAGCTAGGGTTGGTGGATGCTCCAAAGGAAATGAAATTAGATCGAAAGGCAAACTAGCGTAAGAAGAGTAACTATCAGTTGTATGGGTTGCCTCTGCACCAAAGCCTAGGTTAGAGACGAGATTCCCATTAGGTCGAACAACTAAAGCATTTTGTAGCCAACAGGCAAATTGCAACTGATAAGACCAAGCGTAAGAGGTACTTGAACCATAATAAGCTTTGTTAAACTTTGTAGTCCAATCTTCAACAACTCTTCTGTCTTGTAGAAACTCATCAAGCCAGCCTGTTTCTAAAATCTCTGGCCAACGCTTCATTTCATAATCGAAATGACACCAAGCTCTACGCCAAGTAGCCCAACCCCAACAAATGAAGTAACGGGAGAAGTAGTAGCTATAGGAGGGGTCTCCCATCTTATAGTTACTACCACAAATGCCCATTACTTTTGGCTCGTCTCGATATTTTTCTAATAATTCTTCACAGAATTGAAAAAAAGTAGGGTGAGGTAAGCAGTCATCTTCAAGAATGATGGCTTCTTCTACCTGCTCAAATACCCAACTAATTCCTGTAGCTGGACGTTTTCCACACCCCAAATTGACATCTGAATAGTTTTTGAAAACCTCACAGTCCCAATCAACACGCTCAATAATAGCGCGAGTAGCAGCACATTTTTCTGCTTCACCGGGTTTGTCCAGACGATGTCCATCGGCAATAACGAAGAGTTTTTGCGGTTTAGCTTGGCGAATTGCTTCAAATACCTTCTCTGTACTATCTGGTCGATTGAAGATAATCAAAGCTACTGGAGTTTTAAGATATGATTGATTCATTATGGGGTTATTGTTGGGCATTATAGGATTGAAAGTATAATTTTTACACTGTATAGGATTATCTACCTCTGACAATCAAATAAGATTAATCGCTTTATTGAGCTCAATCGATCAACTTTTGTATCTTTCTCAAAGAATAAAATTTCAGGTAATACCAGTCAGACCAAACAATTAGCTGTAGCTTTTCTACTAGGGATAAATTAACCGAATTCCAGATTTTACCCCGGAGACAAATGACATGTACCCAACCCGGCTTGTGGATGGCGAGGAAGTCTTCAATTCGCTGTGATTTGACCATTTTATCCCGCTTTTCTTTTTCCGACATACCTCTGAGATTGGATAGACCCCCTGGTGCAGAGCGCATTAGCTTTTGAGGAATTGTGTAAAATTCCCCGTCCAAAGATAACTGTGCTAAAAAAAGGTGATCCCAGGCTAGCAGGTTAGGTTGAGATGCCATTGCTTTCCGGATGGCTTCACGTTTGATCACTCCGTATATTAAGTCTCCCACTGCTGCCTGTTCTTTGTATATGGAAGATATGTAATTTTGATATCGCTGGCTCACAGTTAGGCCTACTGTAGTACATCCTTGATCAACTGCTAAAACTTTCCCTTGTACTGGATCTTTTAGTTCAGAAAAGCTATTGACTAGCAATAACTTCGGTGATACGTTGGGTTTTTCGAATTCCTCCAGACAAATTTCGATATATTCTGGAGAGCGCTCATCATCATCACATAACCAAGTAAAATATTCACCGTGAGACACCTCAAAAAGAAATTTTTTGTTATAAAATAAACCAATATTTTCTTCTTGGCGAACATACTGAATTCGCTCATCTTGCTCCATAAACTCTCGAACAATAATTTCTGTTTCGGTTTGTCCTTCTGTTTCTGTTTCTGCAGAACAGTTATCAGAAACAATTATTTCCAAGTTTTGGTATGTTTGTTTAATAATAGACTCTAAAGCACGGCGTAGACCTTGAGGTCGATTATAAGTCGGTATGCCGATACTAACTAAAGGTTGCTCTTGAGCTGACATGTTCTCTATTTACCTTGGCTTAACAAGAACGAAAAAGCAGATACCATAAGTCTTATATCCTCCTGCCTTCTTCTACTAAAAGCCTTATTTTATCGCATAGGAGCATTATCAAAAGCACGAGCCATAGCGTTCCAGGCTAACTTGCGATTCAGTTGGTCATCCAGCGGTAGGGGTCGGACTGCCAAACCATCCTTACGTGGTGAAAATCTGGAAAGCCAAGTATCGCGATCGCTTAATCCCCACGTAAACACAGCCATCACTGCTGGCTCATCTAGCACTACTGAAAGAAAATCTTCATAAGCTGTGGCTACCAAGCGATCGCGAACATTAATGTCTTTTGGCAGTTTATGATCTCTCACATCTAGTTCAGTAACCATGATTTTGAGATCAAGATCGGCGACATCAGCGAGAAAAGCTCTCAGCTTTTTGGGATTAAGGTGAGTCATGTAAGTTCCCCGCAGGTGACCTTGAATACCCAAAACATCAATGGGAGTACCCCTGGACTTTAAGCGCTCTAACAGCTTAAGCACAGCAACTCTCTTCGCTTCTCCGTTAGCTGTGGTAGACCATAGCTGACCGTCAAACCATAAATCATTTTCGTTATATACTAACAAAGACTTAGGGTCTGCTTCTCTGGCAGCACGAAAGGCAAGTTCAATGTAATCTGGACCTAAAACATCAAGCCAAGGAGAGTTCCGCAAACCGTCAGACCTTCCATCCCTCAGGTGAAGAGCTTCATTGACGACATGCCAAGAGTGTATCTGACCAGCATAACGCCCGACAACCTTATCAATATGGTCAACCAATATCCGCTCGGCATTTTGGCTGTTGACCTTCTCCTTAAACCATTTTGGCAAAGCTTTGTACCAAACCAGGGTGTGTCCCCGAAACAGCAGATCGTGAGTGCGGGCAAACTCCAGCATCCAATCCCCTTTGGTAAAATTAAAACGCTTTGGACTGGGACGAATGTTTCGCCACTTAAGATCATTCTCTGCTGCTAGGATGGCACATTCTTGGGGGAAGCGAGCAGCAAATTCGGCGTCTGAGGATAGGGTACGGTATTTAGCAGGCGCTCCATAAATCAACCCTTTGGCAGCAGCACGCTCCTTTAAGGAAGCTTCCCCAACTACAGTAAAGTCTCTTGCTGGATTGTTAAGGGCTTTACTCTTTGCCAATGTGCCTATGCTTGCCAAAGTTCCTAAACCTAAGCACAGGACGCCTCGTCTAGTCAGTAACCAATTTTTGCTCATCTTGAATTATTCCTATTGTTCGAGCTAAATCTACCGTTGAAGCACAGCCAGACGAAATCGCTGCCAAATATATTGAGGAATATTGGCAATCCGGTGGTTGTTAGCAAGTAGGGCTCGCAGCAAACTGAATGGTAAAGTTATCCATAACCAAGTAATCAGAAACAGTGAATGGCGGATTAGCTGTTGCTCGTAACCTGCTTCACTCAACAGAGAGCCGCAAAGATATTGGATAGTAGAAATCTCTGCATTACTCAATTTCTCTTGCCAGCGATACGTTGTCTCCTTAGAAAAACCTGATTTTCCATATAGTTCGGAGTAGGAGCTATTTGATGAAGGTGCTTCTATCATTGAGGACTGATAGTCCAAAGCCAGCCATGCCGTTAATGCTTTAATAGCTGATTCTGGGTCAGCGAGCAGATCCTCAAACCGCTGGATGTAAATGCGCTCTTCGCCAAACTCCTGATGAGCTTTCAGAGCAGCCTTGAAAGCCCCCCTCCAAAGCAGGATTGTAATTACGATGCTGTAGGAATTTTTGAGCCTAGTTCTTTGATGATCAGGCATCTGTTCACGTTTCCATTTGTCTCGAGATGATGCTACAACCCCTCCTGGATGACGGAGCATACAAATGATTTTCGCTTGAGGATAGCGAGTAAGAATTTCAGAAATCCGAAAGACATGTCTGGGGGTTTTCTCTCCCCACCTTATCTTATTATTACTCTGGGCACAGAACCGACAGAACGCCTCAAAATACGAGTCAGCGCCAGTACCGAGAGACTCGGCTAATGTTTCTAGTTCTGTGCGGTTTATCCAGCTCTGCTCTGGATCACCTCCGTTCCCGTAAACTCTGTGTCCAAGAGCTAGAAAGTAGTCTTGGCAGAGTTTTATTTGTTCTGGGTTCAAGGGCTGTTGCTCAAAACCGGTCATCCTCACACGCAGGTCATCAAAGTAGTGAGTCTCTCTTTCCGCTATCCACACGTCCGAGTGTTTATTCATAATTTTTCTGAGCAATGTGGTGCCTGAGCGTGATAGGCCTACGATGAAAATCGGAAAATCGTTACTAGTGTTCTTATTAGAGTTATTCATTTTTGTTTGTTATTCAATTTTGTTCTTTTGTGTAAGAGCATGACTAAGCATTAGAGCTGCTATAACTTTGGGTTAAATATTTCTTTGAAGCACAGCTATACGAAATCGACGCCAAATATATTGAGGAATGTTTATCATCAGGTTACGGTTAGCTAATAAGGTTTGCAGCAACCCGAACGGTAAGGTTATCCACAACGAAGTAATAAAACCTACCGAGGCAGGAACTGGCTCTGGCTGATAGCCAGCTTCCTTCAAAAGTGAACCGCAAAAATATTGGGTAGCAGAAATTTCTGCATCACTAAGTTTCTCCCGCCACAGATGCATTGGTTTTTGGGAAAAACCAGCTTTGCCAAAGAGGTCAAGATAGGAACTATTACTTGAAGAAACTTCTATCATTGAGGGCTGATAGTCCAAAGACAGCCATGCTGCTAACGCTTTGATTGCTGATTCTGGATTAGCGAGTAAGTCTTCAAAGCGCTGGATATAGATATGCTCTTCGCCAAATTGCTTACGAGCTTGGAGAGCTGCCTTAAAATTACCTCTCCAAATCATGCTGGCAATCAAAAGGTTGTAGGAGTTTTTAGTTCTTAATCCTGAACTATCAAGATTCATACGCTTCCACTTGTCGCGAAATGAGGCAATTACTCCTCCCGGATGGCGGAGCATACACACAATCTTTGCTTGAGGATAGCGAGTAAAAATTTCAGAAATATGAAAGACATGCTTAGGAGTCTTCTCACCCCATCGTGTTTTATGATTCTGCTGGGCACAGAGCTGACAAAACGCCTCAAAATATGAATCAGCCCCAACACCAAGAGACTGGGCTAATGTCTGTAATTCTGTGCGGTTCATCCAGCCTTGCTCTGGATCACCTCCCCCACCATACCAGGTATGGGTAAGAGCCAGAAAGTAGTCTTGGCAAAGTTTCGCATTTTCGGGACTCAACGGCTGTTGCTCAAAACCAGCCATCTTTACCCTAAGATCTGCAAAGTAGTTAGTCTCTCTTTCAACAATCCACACATCTGAGTGTTGGTTAAGAATACTTCTGAGTAATGTTGTGCCAGAGCGTGATGTGCCAACAATAAAAATAGGAGAATTACTATTAGGAGCATTCATTGTAGCTAACCTCGATTGTTACTAAGAACCCGATACAAAAACTGAATGTTTCCCAGGAGATAGCGCTGCCATAAGCGTCGTGGTTCAGTAATTAACCTTGTCAACCATTCAAACCCATAGTCAGTCATCCAACTAGGACCTCGGTAGACAGTATCTGTGTAAAAGTCAAGGCATGCCCCCAGAGGGAGAAATACTCGTGCCTCTACTCGCTCTAAATTGTCCAAAATCCAACGTTCTTGTAATGGCATACCAAAACCTATGTACAAAACATCTGGCTTGAATTTATTGATTTTGTCAATCACTGCATCGTTCTCTTCTCCAGACTTTTCAAAATAACCGTGATGTCCTTTTATTTTCAAGGTAGGTGCGATTTTCTTGAACTTAGCTATTGCTTTGTCTACTACCCCTGGTTTACCTGCAAGCAGAAACAAGGAAATATCTTGCTTTTCCAAAGCTAAGACTAAATCCTCTATATAGTCGGGACAAGTCATGCGATGTTCAGATTCAACTGAGTAACCCTTAATTTTAGCCCCTAATAAAACGCCGAATCCATCACAGAATACTAGATCTGCATTGTTGTTAAAAAAATCTCGGTACCAAGGCTGTTCACAAACCAAATTCATGGCATGAACATTCACATGACCCACAATCGTCTTTTTGTCGAGTTTTGCAGCCTGGGCTACATACTCTATTAGTTCATGAACTGTTACTTTATGGAACCTTGTTTGAAGTAATACTACTTCATCATTAGTTTTTGTACCCATAGGTGAATATTTTAGGTAGTAGTGGGGTGACACAACTAAAACTGTAGGTTGGGTGCAACGGAAGTGAAACCCAACAAAGTGTACTGGGAGTGTTGGGTTAGGAAGAAAGCTCCACCCAACCTACCTATTGCAGCATCATTTTGGCTGTGCCACGCCAGTAGATAGACTGTTGCGAGTTTCTGATTTTAACACTGAGCGATATACATCCAGGAAAGATACCCAATAGTTGTTGATCTCAAAAGGAGTAACCCTATGTCTTGCCTTGGCTCCCAGAGAAAGCCTCAAACTTTCATTTTCAATCAAAGACTTCATTGCCTCTGATAATTGTTCAATATCACCAGGATTTACCAGTAATCCGTTCTCACCTTGAGTAACCACCTCAGATACTCCTCCTACTGGGGTAACAATTATTGGCAGCCCCCAACCCATTGCTTCCAACATGGCTAAGGAAAGACCTTCATTGTAGGAAGGCAAGACAAACACATCAGCTTTAGCTAAAAGTTCATTACGTTCTTCTTGACCGACCCAACCAGGAACAGTAATGTTCTCCGTTAGATGAAGACTTTTTATGAAGGAATGTGCTTCTTCTACTTCTCCATCCCCTGCTAGAATTAGACTTGTAAGATTTTGCTCAGTAGTAGGAAGAGCTGCAAATGCTTTGATTAAATCAAATGCTCCTTTTCTTGGGCCAATCCGCCCTAAAAAAAGTATGTTTACTTTTTGAGAACCCGAGCGGTTCGGTACTTGTGAGGGAAGTTGTACTGGGTTATAGAGAACAACAACTTGCTCTGAGGTTAGTCCAAGGTCTTTTGTATAAAAGCTTTTCCAAGTTTCTGATAAGACAATTAAGCGACGGCATTTACCAAATACCCAACTTAGTATTTGCTGAATCCATTGGGGGAGATTAGAGTAGAACAAATGAAATTCACCCCCATGGGCATGTAAAATTATGGGTTTACCAAACAGCCAAGCTAATAAAGTTGTAATTGCTTGTCGGAAAGCACTACCTCCTTGAGACATCCGAATGTGAACTAGATCAATATCTCTTTGTAGTAACATCCACACTAACTTGACTACTGCTTTTCCAAACACAATGATTCTATGTGGGATGGAACCTTCATCATGGGTAACAATATGATAAATTTGAACATCCGGAGGAGCATATTCCAGAAAAAGCCTTTGATTATTGGCTATGCCACCCTGTTGAGTTAGGATTGGACCCAACATGATGATCTGTAGGGGATTGTTTTGGCTCATAGATGCTATTCAAAATTAAAATAAGCTAGAGAGTGGCTGATTAATTTGGTTAGATCTTTAAAATTGGTCAATTTTCAATTTAACAATTCTTAATTTTTAACTGACCACTGATTGAGGTCACCTTGTCCAACGCAGAGCCCAGACCCTCTTCAAACCATAAAAGGGGGCTAACATCAAGGTAACTGCAACCCACAATGGTCCAACTAGGTATAACCAGATACCCTCACGGTGAAACTTCAAGAATTGCTCCAAGGGATAGCGCAGCCGCCTATGCCAAAAGGTTA
This sequence comes from Symploca sp. SIO2C1, assembly GCA_010692635.1. GTDB lineage: Bacteria > Cyanobacteriota > Cyanobacteriia > Cyanobacteriales > Coleofasciculaceae > Caldora. The sequence continues at coordinate 18,330 of JAAHGL010000068.1, forward strand.
AAGGTATCCATTCCTTGACATAAGTTTTATAGATCCGTTCTCCTTCATAAGTGCTTTCCACCCTACCTGTAGTTGTTTTGTTGTAACCAGTAACTGGGTTGATGCTCAGCAAATCATCAACCACTTTCCAGCGAGCACCACGAGAGATAAAGTAATTCCACAGTTCATTATCCATTGAGTAATCATAGCTTTCATCTATCGGTTGGGGTCTATCCAGTAACTCGCGTCGGTAAAAGCAGCTAGGTTGGGGAATGGGATTGTGAACTGGCATCAAGGCTATGTGTTCAAGGGTCGGGGCTTTGATATATGCCCGGTCATCGTCGGGGTCTAAGATAATGTACTGGGTTCCTGAACCCAGGATACGATTAAAGCGATCCATCCAAGAACTGACGCTTTTGATCGGTAGAGCAGGATTTTCAGTATGGAACTCCATACGACATTGACCTACTAGTACATCAATATCAGGGAATTCGACAAAGTATTTGCTGACTATGTGTAATGCCCCTGGTGCAAATAGATCATCACTACAAAGCCAGTTGACAATTTCTCCAGTACACTTAGCAAAGCCTTTGTTGAGGGCATTAGACTGACCACTATCTTTTTCACTGACCCACCAGGTAATATATTGTTCGAACTGCTTAATTACTTCAACACTATTGTCTGTTGAGCCGCCATCGACTACAAGAATCTCGAGTTTTGGGTAGTTTTGCTCAATCAGGCTTTGCAGGGTTGCCCCGAGAGTTTCACCCCCATTGTAGTTGGGTACTACAATAGAAATAGTTGGAAGTTTGGTTAAGTACTTATCCTGACTAAGTTGTTGGTTTACTGGCTGTAACTTGCTCATTTTTAGTTTATTCTTTCTTTAAGACCGTAAAATAATAAATAATCTGTTATGCATTTAAGCTGTTTTTTGGTCAAATAAGTTATTTTTCCCTATATGTTAAAAATCATTGTGATTAATTGTACATCAATAAACTTATAGATTTTTGTTGATTTTTATATACTTAAACAAAAAAACTATAAGAATAAATAAAAAATCTTGAGAGAGTGTTAATTTAATCTTTCCATTGTTCACAATGAACAGACATAATGAACATTTTCATTGATTAAAGGTCAGATATGATGAGCGAAGAAAATGTAAACCCTAGAAAACTCAAGAATCAAGAAGAATTTTTTTTTACAATTAAAAAAGATGGCAATGTGACGACCAAAAATGCTCCTACTGTTTCATCAAGTGACAAAAACATTAACGTATTTTTGAACGGCATATTGTATAACAATAATCAACAGCAACTCATCAATGGTTTCTCAAAATCTGGTGTCGATTATGTTAAGCAGTTGGAAGGTAGTTTTGTGATTTTCCTTGAACAGGAAAATCAGTTAGCTATTTTGACTGATAAGGTAAATTCCAAGAAAGCATTTTATGTCTTACTGGATGATATTTGGTATATCTCCAATAATATTGATGCTTTACCAAAAGACCAATGTAGCCTAAGTTTGGATGGTTTATCTTGCTACTTGGCTAATGGAGTTATGCTCAACGACCTTACATTATTTCAAGAAATCAAATCGGCGACAAGAGCCAGCATACACACCATCAATAACGATCAAATATCAATCACTAACTATTGGGATTACTACTTTAATTATGCTTCTAACTCGATCGCCAAAGAGAAGGATTATCAGAAAGAATTGGAATCTTTATTAGTTGAAAGCATTAAACGTAGGTACGATACAGAATCCAATACAGCAATATCTTTAAGTGGAGGTTATGACTGTCGCAGCATTTTGGGTATACTACGGGAACAGCTCAAAGCTTCTAATGTATTTTGTTTCTCTTATGCTTATCTAGACAACCCCAAGGCGGGCTCTGATGCAGCCGTATCAAAAACATTAGCTATCAAATGCGGGTATACACATCAAACAATCAAGTCCTACAAAGGTGATTTTATGACTCACCTGACGAATAATGCCAATGATGGTAAATGCCTTGCAAATTTTTGCGATGAACTTGATGCGTTGGAGACTGTTAAGGCAAGCAATTACCTTTCAGATGTATTTGTCGGAGATCAGTGTTTCGGATGGGGAGATTATGTACCATTAGAATCGCCACAAGAAATACTTGATGGTGTCTTGATAACTGGCTCGTTTGGTATTACTTGGTTAGGGCAATATATTGCCAAAGATACTTACAACAAGATGCGTCAATCCCTTGCTAAATTGTGTAATGATCTTCTTGAGAAGGTAAATGGAATTGTTGATCTATATGACAAAAGGGATTATCTCTACCTCGACCAAAGGATTAATCATGTTTTAATGCCTTGGAGGGAAAATTTTACTAGTAAGACTGGTATTGTTCATAACCCTTATTTGGATGGCGATATTTTAGAATTCATGAAGAAAATGCCTCCCAAGTTACGCCAAAAGAAATTGCTTTTCCGAAATACTTTTGGGAGTATGTTCCCTGATTTGTTTGCTATCGAACCAGCAACAAAACAAGGAGATGACGTGGATTTGAAAGAGGAATTGCATAAACACAAAGATTCGTTAATCTTACACATTCAAAGGACAGATAGTAGATTAGATGATCTTATTTCCAAGAAAGAAATTATACATATGTTAAACAGGCAAGGCTCATTGACTCAAAAATTCAGTTTATTGGCAGTCAGTGTATTGGCAATGAAAGCATATAACTATCTTAGAAAAAAGAGTTATTTCTTGGATAAAATATTGAGAGTTTTTTTCGGTTCTCGGCTCAATCAAAATGGCAAATTTGTTAATTCAGAAAAATTGCTTTTGCGGCTTCTTTTAATTCGCATTTACTTATCTCAGACGTCTTGACTTCATATACGAGCATATTGAGTATTTTGCCTTGCTCAGTTGAAGTTACTACACATTTTAACGTTTTTTTTGCTAAAGTAAAATAAATCATTTTTTTGACAGTACTAATCTTTGAATTTAGTGCAATAATTATATTCTAGTAACATAGAGTTAAGTATTATGACAATCAAAACCCTCAAAGTACTTAAAAGACAAGCTAAACAGGTAATAGGGCGCTACTTACCTTTCACACAGCTTATTCAACAACAACAGATAAATACCAAATTTTCTCAAGAAATATTGTTATTAAAAGGCAAGCATCAAGTAGACAATAATCATCAAAGTATTTTATTTTTCACCACTCATAAATGCGCCTCTGTATATGTAGCAAACATCCTCAAAGAACTTATAAAAGATACAATAATTACTCCTATTGATTTAGGTGGATATTTTTGGAAGACTGGGGCATCAAAAGAGATTATTCGAGAAGGACATCAGAAGGCGCTCAAGCCATTCGGTTATCTTTATGCTCCTCTCAGAGAACCCGATGAATGTTTGACTCTAATAGATAATATAGAAAGCTATCAAATTGTGTTGATGTTGAGAGACCCCAGGGATGTTCTCACGTCTCTGTATTTCTCTGTTGGCTATTCTCATATAATCCCAACAGCACAGCAAGATGTAGCGCTTACTGCAAGAGAGGAAACTTTGCAGCAGACGATAGATGAATTTGTGATCATCGAAATACCTAAGTTATTGAAAAAATACAATGACTACTGCCAAAAACTTCTGCCAAAATCTAATGTAATATTAGTGAAGTATGAAGATATGGTCACTGATTTCAATTCATGGCTAGATACTTTAGTTAATTTTTTCCACTTTGACGTGAACCCCAAAATAGTAAATAAAATCATTGATCAAGCTAATTTCACAGTCCCCAAAGAAGACATTTATTCTCATAAAAGGCAGGTAACTCCAGGAGATCATAAGCGTAAGTTAGCACCTGAAACTATTGAGAGATTAAATTTTGAGTTTGGTGAGGTTTTAGATTTGCTAGGTTATGAAAGATGAGATATAGAGGTTCTATCTATGTCAATGCCTAACTTTCTCATTATTGGTGCAGCAAAATCAGGAACTTCTTCTCTCTATGCTTATTCAAAGCAACACCCAGAGATTTACATGAGTCCGCTCAAGGAACCCAGATTTTTTGCCTTTGAGGGTGAAAAGGTAGATTTTTGGGGACCAGGAAGTGATGTATTTAATCAGGAGACAATCACTAATCTCGAAGCATACCGAGCCTTATTCGATGGGGTTTTAAATGGAAAGGCCATTGGTGAAGCTTCCCCTGCTTACCTATGTGTTCCTAAGGCAGCTGAGTGTATCTACCACTATATACCCGATGTAAAACTAATTATCATTCTGCGCCAGCCAGCCGAAAGAGCCTACTCCAGCTTCTTACATACGGTGAAAGCTGGTGTTGAACTAAATACAGATTTTACCGACGCTTTGCAAGAGGAGGAGAAGCGCATCCTTAATAATTGGGGATTCATTTGGCGTCATAAGACCTTAGGATTCTACTATCCTCAGTTGAAGCCTTATTTTGATAGGTTTAACCGCAATCAGATTAAAGTATACCTTTATGAAGACCTTTGTAGTAAAACTGTTGAGCTCATGCAGGACTTGTTTCACTTTTTAGGTGTAGATGACAAATTTATTCCTGATATATCTCATAAATTTAATGCAACAGGGATACCCCAAAACAGATTTCTTTACGACCTTTTGTTTACAAAAAAAAGCCCGATTAAACCAATGAAAAACTTTTTTAGGGCTTTATTTCCTGGTAAATTACGCAAATCCCTTGCGAAAGAGCTCAGAGGCAAGCTCCTGATTAAACCTACAATCTCACCGGAAATTAAAAAGCAACTTACTCAGGAATATCGAGAGGATATTTTGAAAGTTCAAGATTTGATTCAGAGGGATCTGTCAAAATGGTTGGAGTAAAAAATGGCTATCAAATTAAAGCGGGAAATGCCAGTTGAGATGAGGTGTTAGGTATTAGGTATTAGGTGTTAGATATTAGATGTTAGGTTGATAGCTATTCTGCCTCGTGTTTCTCGATAGTAATTTTATCCTACAACTTCCTGATAAGTACCTGACTTCGCCAAGCTACCTTTTTCCAGCAAATAAATACAATCACAATGCTCTACAGTTGTAAGACGATGGGCGATGATTATCATCGTCTTTGTACCAGAAAGTGACTGAATTGCCTCACTCACTAACCTTTCTGTCTCATTGTCCAGTGCTGAAGTTGCCTCATCCAGCACCAAAATTTCTCGCTCGTGGTATAGCACCCGAGCAATGCCTATCCGTTGACGTTGTCCACCAGATAGACGTACTCCCCGCTCCCCAACAGAAGTCTTAATACCATTTGGTAGTTGCTCAACTAGTTCTGTAAGTTGAGCAGTTTTGATAGCTTTATTTATTCTTTCTGCATCAATCAGATGATCCGGAACACCAAAAGCAATATTTCTCTCGATTGTCTCATCCATAAGAAAAATAGATTGGGGAATATAGCCAATCAGATTCTGCCAGGAACGAATATCTTCATATATGGAGACATCATCAACTCGAATATCTCCACCTTCTGGCTTTAACAGACCCAAAATAACATCTACTAATGTTGTCTTACCGGCTCCCGATTTACCGATGAAAGCAATAGACTGACCCTTTTTAATTGTTAAAGAAATATTATCTAAAGCAGCTTCTTCTGTACCAGGGTAGCGGTAGATAACATTACTCAGTTCAACTTGATGAGTAAAAGCCGAAGTGGGATTAACAGGAGACAGGGAACTATTACGTATGGTTGCACTATCATCTAGGTCTAAGTGCTTAGTGAACTCTGGTTTTTCTATTTCCTTGAGATCCAAGTAAAGCATATCAAGAGAATAACTAGCATTTTGCATCTGACCCATTGCCTGTATGGAAATACTAGCTGCGGGAATCAGGCGTATTGCAGCTACTGCAAACACAGCTAAAATTGAAATAAGGTCTTGTAGACTTTGCTCAAAGAAAATTTGATAAATCGAGATAAATAGTACCAAAAATAAAATCAAACAGGTTTCAATTACAATACGCGGCAGTTTTTGAAAACTCCTTGCTGATGTTGCTGCAGTTGCAAACCTCTTAACCTGTTGCTCCATTTGCTCATGAAAGTAAGATTCGCAGCCAATAACACGAGTATCTTTTATACTTCCCAGACCGTGATTAAGAATACGAATAATCTCTTGATTAGATTCAGATACTTCTTTACCCCATTGTTGAAATTGCTTTTTAAACTTATAAAATAGTAAGAATGTTGGCATAAAAATAGCCAGAATCATTACAAAAAGTAATAAATCTGTTTTGGCAAGTAGCAAAACTAAAATAAATACAACAGTAAAATTAGCAATTGCTTTCAATAATGGAAGCAAACATTGCATAGTAAAATTATTAGTTTCTACTATAGTATTTTTGATTATACTGGCAGTGTTTTTGCGTAAATAGAATACATAAGGTACTGATAAATAAACTCCAAGCAATTTAGCAATTAATTGACCTTTTTGATTAAAACTAAATCTAAAAATGTTTCGCTCAGAAATAAAATACAAAACTGACTTAATACAAAATACAACAGCAATCACTAGCCCTAGTATGGGAATAAATTCACTACTAGATTGCAAGCCCAATTGCTGATAAGCCCAGTCTAACAAAGGAATTTCTTTTATGCGCTCTGGCTGTTGGGCTAAATTTAAAAATGGACCAATAAGTCCAATTCCTATAGCTTCCAATACAGATGAGAGAACAAACAAGAGGAGCAGCCAAGGAAGGCTTCTTCTTGAGCCTTTCAAGATGTACCAAACTTTTGAAAAATATTTGACCATCGGAGATGTTATTCTCTACATAACGTAACAACTCTCTTAGATGTAGGGGCAAAGCATTTGGCATTCGTGTTAACTTAAGGTGAAATCCTTGCCCCACAAGGAACTTAAGTTCCTTGCTAATAGCTCAAGTCATCTTTAGATGACTCAATCAGCTCAAAGATCTTCAGTCCACTTAAAGTGGACTTGAGCTATTAGCCTGTGAGTTTGAAGATACTTTTGGCGAATCGATATAGGGTGCGACCCCTCACCAACTAAACTACCGTGTATATAAGATTCTCACCGAAATAGGTCAAGATCTTGCTACCCCCCTTATTCCCCCGTTAGTAAGGGGGGAAATCTTGTCCTCCCCCTTACTAACGGGGGAGCTAGAGGGGGTCAAACCCCAGCCAATTCGCCAACAACATCTTTGAACTCTGGGTGGGTCTGGAAGCTAACCGTTAAGCTACCTCTAGCTTAAGTTGACACCGATGAGCATTTGGGCGACAATTTAAGTACATAGACCCAAGTAAGCCCATCTAAATCCTTCGCCCAGTCCCCGGAAGCTGGGAGTATTTCTCAGGATGAGAACATATCAGTTTAAAGACTCCATGAAAATTATACTACTAGAGTCAACAAAAAGAAATATTATTATAATAACAATACAACAAAATGGAAAGGGTAAACCAATGTGTTAATTTGCTAGCGAATTGGTTCATGAAGCTACACTCCCTCCACCCCAACTGACATCTATTTTTTCCTATTTGTGACCAGCCACAAACGTTACACTCAGTTTAACTGTCACCAAAACATACCAAAACCATAGTAAATAGGGTCTTAAAAATTGACTTTCTGAAAGGTTCACCTGAAATGCATAAGCTATTATAATTAGAGGTATTGCTGCCTCATAACCTCTGATCTTAAGTAAATACCAAATTGCTTGAATTAAGGTCACCAAGAACGAAAGCAAAAATATTACCAACCCAATCAAACCTAAATCTACGGTTACATCAAAGAATCCGTTATGAGCGTGAGGTGGCATCCAGTTACCAGTAATCCACTTAGCTGCTGGATTTCCGGCTTCTCGCCAATTTTGCCAGAAAGCATAGGAACCATGACCTAACCACAAATGTTTTTGAACTGTAGGCAAAATGTCTGACCAGATGTCTGTTCGACCAGTCAAAGTCATATCTTCTCCAGCAGCACCTAAAATTCGTTCGACGTTAGCCACTATCAAAATATTGATCAAGATAGTTATTAACAGCAAAGACATAGTTACAATAACTGCATATCGAAATCTTAATTTTTTTAAAAAGTTGGTCAATAACGTTAGAGTAAATAATGTAATGAATAGAAACAAACCTCCCGTAGATTTGGCTTGAGGTATTAGTATAAACGAAATAGCGACTATACCCCAAGAAAGCCAACGCTGTTTTGATGAATTATTGGCTCGTAAAAACCACAGTACAGTGGCGACAGCCATGAGAGTGCCTAGCTGATTTTTGGAAGGTAAGACACCTGCTAAGCCTCCTGCAGGGTTTGCGGAAGATAAGTTGGTTCTCTTACGTATAACATTGCTCATCAAAGCGATGATTGCCATACTCCACATCGGAATATGAAATAATTCTTGATCTTCATATTGCCCCACCAGGTAAGTGGCGACTATATTTATACATCCTAATATTATTACAGCTTTTAAGGTTATGAATGGGCTTGATGACCAGCTAACAGACATAAGTGACATTATTAGTAACCCCCAAAAAAATGGGTTGCCCACAACAGATAATCGTAAGATATTGATGAATTTTTGATTAATAAAAATTTTTATTCTTAAAAAAAGAACAACTATTATAAAAACATAAATAATAAGCTGAAGATTAGTTAAAACATAATTGTATGGAGGCCTAATTAAGAAATAAGGATGCCAATGAAAAAAAGGAGTAATTCTCAATCCTGCTAAACAGCACAAGACAAAAATTAAAAATACTTTTTCTAAAATAAGAGCAATTTTTTTATTTTTGTTAGCATAAATTACTACCAATAGACCATAGCTAGCAAAGGTCAATAATATAAAAAGAAGAAATATGCGATTTTCTCGTATAGTTCCTATAAGGTCTACTAAGAGACTTTTCATAATTTTATGAGTTGATTAGTTGATACCTAAGACACTCCTTGCTAATGAAGTAGTCTAGGAGTGCACCATCTTTTTCAGAGAGGTCTATTCATTCTCCTTCATTTAACAATTGATTTGCCTTGCTTCCCCTACTCTCCTAGCTCCAGAGATATTTCTACAACCCATACAGCAGAATAATCAGCGGCGGAATAATCAACGCCATCAGCATGCTTAAGGGAGCGCCAACTCGAGCAAAATCCAAGAACCTGTATCCTCCTGGCCCGTAAACCATGGTGTTAGTTTGATAACCAATTGGGGTCATAAAGCTATTAGAGGCGGCAAACGTTACCACAAACATAAATGCTAGAGGATTGAAGTCTAGTCTAGTAGCTACCTCCACCGCCACTGGCAACAGTAATACTACCGAAGCATTATTAGAAAGCACCTCAGTAATCAAAACAGTAGCAACATAGAAGATAGTCAAGAGCCAATAGCCAGAAAGATTCTCTCCCAGTGCTACTAACCCTTGAGCCAACCACTCTGTTGTTCCTGAATTGCGCATCGCTATCCCCAAGGGAATCAATCCAGCCAACAGGAAAATAATATCCCAGCGCACAGCTTCGTACAGTTCCCCTGGCTTGAGACAGCCAGTCAAAACCATCAATACCACTCCCAGCAAGGCACTCACCAGAATTGGTAACAAGTTCAAGGCAGTTGCTAAGACGACTGCCAAGCCAATTCCTATCGCAATCCCAGCTTTATCCCGCCGCAGTGTTTCCAAATCCCGTTGTCCAATCATTAGTAAATCGCGACTCGTTTGCAGTCCCACAAAACTTTGATTGGGTCCTTGAATCAATAGGACATCACCAAAACGTAACGGCACTCCACCTAGTCGTTCTCTTACCAGTTCCTGTCCTCGCCGAATTGCCAATACTGTAGCATTGTAGCGTTGCCGAAATCGCATATCTTTCAGAGTAGAGCCAATCAAATTTGAGTTAGCGAGGATCAATACTTCCCCAATACGCTCTTCCCCAGAACTCAATTCTTTTTCTATAGATTGCTGTCCAAACTTAACATCTGCTAACATATCAATCCCTCTTTCATCTTTAATGTTGAGCAGACATTCTCGACTTCCTCGCACAATTAAAATATCCCCTGCTAGCAATACCTTATCTCCCAAAGGTTGAGGAAAACGGTTGCCGTTATGGATCAGTTCCAACACGTCCACATCGAACTTCCTCTGTAATTGACTTTCTTGGAGAGTTTGTCCGATTAGTGTCGAGCCTGGTTTAATTACCATTTCACTGACATAGTCTTTAAGGTTATAGTCTTGATCAATAGCATTACTGTTTGCACCTTTGCGATTGGGCAACAGTCGTGGAGCAACTAAAGCCAGATATGCTAAACCTACAGCGAAAGTTATTAACCCTAATTTGGTGAATTGAAATAAGCTAAACGCTCCATAGCCCAACTTTTCTGACAAACCACTAGCCAAGACATTAGTAGAAGTACCAATTACGGTAATCATGCCCCCCAAAATCGTGATAAAGGATAAGGGCATTAGTAGCTTAGATGGAGAAATTTTTTGTTTGGAGCACCAATCTTCCACAACTGGTAGGAAGACAGCCACAACAGCAGTGTTATTGATAAAGCCAGTAATCGGACCAGCAATCATCCCCATAGTAAAAATCTGCTGAGTTGAACGTTTGCCTCCCCACTTCAATAGAAGCTCATTAACTATTTGCAGTGCTCCTGTACGAGCAATCCCTGCACTGAGGATAAACATCGCCATTACTGTAATGGTAGCGGAGTTCCCAAAACCAGAGATTCCTTCTTCTGGGCTAACTAATCCCAGAACCATGAGCGCTACCATCACCGCGATCGCGGTAATATCAACGGGGAACCATTCAAAAACGAAGCAGATTAGAGTCAAAACGACAATGCTGAGGGTAAGAAAAATAGTATTCATAAGCTGTTATGCATTTAAATTGTGGATTAGTACTGACGCGGGAACGCGGAGATACGAGGCGCGGAGACGCGAGGACTAAGTGGTTTAAATGCGTCTTAGCTTAAAGCAGAAGTTGTTTCTGAAGGCTTCATTTAAGGTTTTTTAAAAATCAGGGATTACTCTACTCTAGCCTTCCCGAATATTTAGTAAACTCTATCTTTGGCTCGGATTACTCGGTAAGCGACCATTGGTAACCAGTTAAGGTAAAAATGTATTGGTCAAGGGTTAGGGGAGGAGGGGGTGAGCGAAAAAAAGGGTGGGGAGATAGGGAGATGGGGAGATGGGGAAATGAGGAAACAAAGGAGAAATAATGATTTGAAAGGATACTTCACTAGAAATGCCTTCCCTAATTTGGGTTTGTTGCATAAGTGTGTAAGCTATGCCAGACTTGGCTTTCAATGATTTTTTTGACCAAGCCTTATGCAAGGTTTTTGTCTATAGAAGCTTATTTTCCTTGCACTTTCATGGGAAATCCCTGGGTAACCTTGGGGAATACAAGTGCTCAAAACGAGGATAAATGCTTAATTGGTTCTTACTTGTTACTTTTTATTTGTTACTTGTTACTTATTCAGCAAGCCCTAATTTCGCTCACCCGGGGGGAGAGGAGCTGACAAGGGTAGGTTTTTTACTTTCGGGTTGGGATGCCTCCCTTCTCTGTTCTCTATCCCTATTTTCAAGCTAGTCCACACTTTGTTGTCTATAATGATCACTCATAATTTAAGTTTTCCCTTGTCATTCCTCAGTATGAAGGTTTAGGCTGGTGCTAACTTAATCTAACTGAGAGGTCAGACACCATCCGAAGACTGCTCATATAAATCTTATGAGTAGAATTTTTCTCTGGAGTCACTGGATCTGCTGAGATGAGATAAGTCTTAAATTTGGACCCTATCATTATAAGGAGTAGAAAAAAAGTGACAATGCAGCAGCGTGGTGCAACAGTATGGTTCACGGGGTTAAGTGGTGCAGGCAAAACCACAATAACTCAGGCTTTGGCAGAAAATCTGCGATCGCAAGGATGCAAGCTGGAAATCTTAGATGGGGATATCGTGAGAGAGAACCTAACCAAAGGGTTGGGTTTTAGTAAAGCAGACCGAGATGAGAATATCCGCCGGATTGGCTTTGTGTCTCAGCTTTTGACCAAACATGGAGTAATTGTCTTGGTATCAGCTATCTCACCCTATCGTGAGATTCGTGAAGAAGTAAAAGAAAAAATTGGCGATTTTGTTGAAGTCTATGTCAATGCTCCCTTAGCAGTTTGCGAAGGGCGAGATGTCAAAGGACTCTACAAACGAGCTCGCTCTGGAGAAATAAAGAGCTTCACTGGAATTGATGATCCTTACGAGGCGCCCCTTAACCCCACAATTGAATGCCGAACTGATCAAGAAGAGTTGTCAGAAAGCGTGGCAAAAGTCGTCAATAAACTAGAGGAGTTAGGTTATTTATCTAAGACTCCAGTAGCACAACAAGTCTAAAATAATTCAGGAACATCCTCATCATTGATTGGGCTGTAATGTAAGTGTCCAAATCCTGACCTACATTAAAATTCTCCCAACCCAGTAGACCTGTAAAAGTTACTATCATTACCCTTTATGCCAAGCATTGCTTTGAGTGAGCATTCCTATGGTATCGCCCCCCACGGCGGTCAACTGATTAACCGTATTGCCACTCCTGAACAGCGACAAGAATTCTTAAACAAAGCTAACTCCCTACCTAGGGTACAGCTGGATAAGCGAGCTACCTCAGATTTAGAAATGATCGCCATCGGTGGCTTTAGTCCCTTGACTGGCTTTATGGAGCAAGCCGACTACGAATCAGTAGTTGACAATATGCGTCTAGCTAATGGTTTGCCTTGGTCAATTCCCATAACCCTCTCAGTTGAAGAGGCTGTAGCCTCGCCGCTAAAGGAAGGTAGCTTAGTACGTCTAGATGACCCCAGCGGCAGTTTTATTGGTGTCTTAGAACTAACTCAGAAATATAGTTACGACAAAACTCGCGAGGCAGTTAAGGTTTACCGCACGGACGAGGAAAAGCACCCAGGAGTTAAAGTAGTCTATGACCAGGGAGCAATTAATCTAGCCGGTTCAGTATGGTTGCTACAGAGGGAACCCCATCCCCAGTTTCCCTCTTACCAAATTGATCCAGCAGCATCTCGTGCCTTACTTAAAGAAAAGGGCTGGAAAACCATCGTTGGTTTCCAAACCCGCAATCCCATCCACAGGGCCCACGAATATATCATCAAATGTGCCCTAGAAATTGTAGATGGTTTGTTCCTTCATCCTCTAGTTGGTGCAACTAAAAGCGACGATATCCCAGCTGAGGTGAGGATGCGCTGCTATGAAATCATGAAGGATAACTATTTCCCCAAAGATCGGGTAATTCTAGCGATTAACCCGGCAGCCATGCGCTACGCTGGTCCGAGGGAGGCAATCTTTCATGCTATAGTTCGTAAAAACTACGGCTGTACCCACTTTATTGTCGGACGAGATCATGCTGGTGTAGGAGACTATTATGGCACCTACGATGCTCAACACATCTTTAATGAGTTTGAGCCAGGAGAGTTGGGGATTACACCCCTGAAGTTTGAACACGCCTTTTTCTGTGAGGTTACCGAAACAATGGCAACCTCAAAAACCAGTCCCAGCACCCCCGAACAGAGGATTCACTTATCAGGAACCAAAGTAAGGGAAATGTTAAGGAGGGGTGAGCTGCCTCCACCCCAATTTTCTCGACCTTTAGTAGCAGCGGAATTGGCAAAGGCGATGAAGGATAAAAGCTAAAACTTGGTTATTGGTTATTGGTTGTTGGTTATTTGTCTTTGCTAGGATAATTCCACAGTTCTCACAACCAATATCAAGCTTGCTATGGATGCTAAAAATACCCAAGTAGGCAGTCATAAATAAAGGCACATGGGGGGTGAGGTGAAAAAAGGTGTGGGAAAACTTTTTTGAGTAAAGAGTGAAGAAACTTTTGTCAAATCCTCTTCCCTTCTGCCTTCTGCCCTCTGCCTCCTGCCTTGTTTCTTAAGAGCCGCCCCACGGGCGGCGCACCGCCCCCTACAAATGGAAGAAACACTCCCTTCTTCCCTCCTGACTCCTGACTCCTGTTTCTTGAAAGCAATTAGCAATTAGCAATTAGCCAGAGTGTTTCTTAAGAGCCACTGTAAATTTCCTTCACCCGCACATGGGTAGGTGAGACGCCTACCCTAGTAAAAATATTTGGGTATTTTTTTTATTTGGAGATAGTAATTCAAGATGTCTTATGAATTAGAGAAAGCAGTTGCTATTGAAGCAGCTCTAAAAGCAGCTCAGTTGTGTGAGAAAGTCCGCCAAGAAAGAGTTCCTGAAAGTATAGAAAAGAGTGATAAAAGTCCTGTAACTGTTGCCGATTTTGGTTCTCAGGCACTAATTTGCCAAGCACTAGCCGCAGCATTTCCTGATGATCCAGTGGTGGGAGAGGAAGATTCCGCTGAACTTCGTGAACCATCCAAGGCTGCTCAGCTAGAGCAAGTAACTAGCTACGTGCAGGTTATAGCTGGTAATACTACCTCTGAAGAAGTCCTCAGTTGGATTGACCGGGGTAATGGTCAAACAGGTTCTCGCTATTGGACATTAGACCCCATTGATGGAACAAAGGGCTTTTTGCGCCAAGATCAATACGCAGTAGCTTTGGCTCTGGTAGAAGAAGGAGAGGTAAAAGTTGGGGTTTTGGCTTGTCCCGCCTTACCTGTAGATCTAAACCAACCAGAAAGGGAACGAGGTGTCTTGTTTGTAGCGGTGCGTGGCCAAGGGGCAACAATGGTACCAATTTCTGGTGGTGAACCCCGTCCGATTAAAGTAATTGAGCAGGGTGAGGCAAATCTCCGGTTTGTAGAGAGTGTGGAATCCGGTCATGGTGACCATTCCCGTCAGGAGGCGGTAGCTAAAGCGGTGGGAATAACAACAGATTCTCTGCGGATGGACTCTCAAGCAAAGTATGGTGCTGTAGCATCCGGTCAAGCGGCTCTCTACCTGCGCCTACCATCGCCAAAAACTCCCGATTATCGCGAGAAAATTTGGGATCATGCCGCAGGTACAATTGTTGTAGAAGAGGCTGGTGGGCGAGTCACAGATATGTACGGTCAGGCATTGAATTTCTCCCTTGGTGCCAAACTTGTTGATAATCAAGGCGTAATCGTAAGCAATGGTGCTATTCACAAGACGGTTCTGGCAGCATTAAAGGAAACAGCTAACTAAAGCATCGATTAACCAAAACCTAACTAGGGCTTGCTGAATAAGTAACAAGTGAAAAGTAACAAGTAAGAAGGAATGAAGCATTTATCCTCGTGGGTGAGCACTTCCATTCCCCAAGGTTACTCAGGGATTTCCCATCAAAGTGCAAGGAAAATAAGCTTCTATAGACCATTTCCTTGCACAAGGCTTGGTCAAAAAATCATTGAAACCACAGTCTGGTATAGCTTCCACACTTATTCAGCAAACCCTAACAAGATTTGCTGTTATTCTTTCTCTAAATCTTACCAATAGTGAGGCATCAAATGGTTCTTCGTTACTGTACTCCCTCCGACCTATGAAATATTGTAAATAAGGATTTTCCTTTATCTGTTCTACTGTTTCTCTATCACTTATTCCTAATTTCTCTTTGATTATTAATGCTCCCAATGCTGTTCTAAATGGCAGCGCTGGTGCTCCTATATCTTCAGTAAAATTTTTCGCATATTCCTCTTCAAATTCACTCCATGATACCAGGGATGCCATCACTACCCATCTGTTATCATGTGATAACTTGCCTGATAGAGGGAATTCAAAATCTTCCGGTTGGCTAGGGGTATTCTCAACTTTTCGGTACATTTTCCC
>JAAHGL010000069.1:0-29399 GCA_010692635.1 Symploca sp. SIO2C1
TTTTGGCTCAAAAAGCTTGCACAATTGAAAAAATCTGGGAGCTAATCGAGGGGTAATTCACTCATTACTCATCACTCATTACTCATTACTCATTACTCATTACTTCAAAACCCGAATCAATCGACTTATTCAGCAAACCCTATTTATTGGCCTATTCCACGTCGGTTGTGAGTAGGACTTATACCATGTCTGCTTGAATACCCATAGTTAAGACTGACGCGGAGACGCGGAGACGCGGGCACACGGAGAAGTTTTTATTATGGGCAATTATGCCGACATGATATTACGCACTATCAGGGATTATGTCATACTGAGCGATAGCGAAGGATCTCCAAACAGCCCAGAACACCAATTCACTAACCAGAATTAGATGTAGGGGCGAAGCATTCGGGCAATATTTTCTCCCTCAAACCCTAGTTTTTCTGTCCGAATGCTTCGCCCTGAGATGTCAATTTTGGCGTAAAAAAGTATCAGGGAAATTACTCATCAATCCTGTTGTTTTTTCCTGGTAGCCAGAAATTCTCAAAGTTGATGTGGATGTAGAATGCCCATAGTAGCTCGACTACTTCTTCGAGTATCCTGAGTTGGATCAACCATAAGGGTCGCTGCTGGAATTTCATTCGCTGATACAAGGCTCCCAGTTCAGCAACATATTCCTCTGGAAAGACAACAATTAGTTGACTAATTAGGGTAAGGGATACCTGGTTTTGCTGTCTGAGTAGTAGCAGCAACAATATTGTGAAACCGAGTACTGACAATTCTAAAAATTGCTAGGTTTGATTTGATTTTTTCTCCAACTCCAGTGCCCACGCCCGGGCTGAGATCACTCATAGTATAATAATAACAATGAGATTGGGTTGGATGTAGGCATAGAGTCGTTCTATACCGACTCAAATGGCTCCACTGAGCCTAACCCTAGGTTCCTCAGAAAAGCTGAATCTGATATCAAGCAGGTTCAACGTCGTATCTACAAAAAGAAAAAGGGTTCAACTCGACGCCGCTTGGCTCGAGTTAGATACTCTCGGAAACACTTAAGAATAAGTAGGCAACGGAATGAACACGCCAAGAGAGTGGCGCGTAACGTATGCAAGTCTAACGACTTAGTAGCCTATGAAGACTTAAGGGTTAGCAATATGCTCAAGAATCACACTCTGGCAAAATCAATAGCTGATGCAAGCTGGTATCAGTTCAGACAATGGATAGAATACTTTGCTAACAAGTTTGGGAAAGAAGCTGTTGCCGTTCCACCACAATACACATCACAAGAGTGTAGTCAGTGCAAACGGGTAGTCAAGAAGTCTCTTTCTACCCGTACACATATTTGTCAATGTGCCTGTACTCTGCACCGTGATACCAACGCGGCAATCAATATTTTGCACAAGGCAAAATCTAGGGGAGGGCATCCCCAAAGTAACGCTAAGGGAGTAGCAACCTCTACTCTAGTTGGGGTAACCCAGAAGCGAGCAAGTCGCTACGATGAACTTAGAATCCCCGCGCCTTTAGGCCGGGGAGTGTCAATCTAGAACAAATGCCTCAGTCGGATTCTTTCAATTTGTCATGGGAACACTCTTACCAAACCAGCGTAATTATCACTACCTCATAGAAGCCGAAAGAACAGGCATTGACAAGCCAATTCTAGCAGCACTCTATCAAGCCCATGCTTCACCTACCCTTACCAATGGTGAAACAGGATTGGGTATCTCTCCTGCTAATCGAATTCCCCTCGAAGAAGTTGATACCTTTCCCGCACAAGTGGAGTATTGTGCAAATGTCATCCGCTCCCTAACTGAGAGTTTAATTGCTAAGGGTTGGGAAGGAATTGACTTTTGGAATGCTTCTCATGGTTGCTACACCGATAAATTTCTCCAAAGTGTTGCTGGAGGATATGCGCCAGCTACTAGTGAAACAACCATTGCTCGTTTAGAAGCTTGTGAGTTTGATGCTTTACAACAAGCTTACTTGGCTGATCTTGAAACTGATCGTAAGACACAAAAGCTACCCCAAAACCTCGCTTACCTGGAGCAAGCCTTAATCAGCATAATTGAGCAGATTCCCAAATGCTACACCGGTTTACCCCACCAACGGGATGCTTTACTAGAAATGGTACGCATCTGGCAGAAACTGGATACTCGCGAAACAGCGATCGCTTTTCTCGTGCCTACGGAGCAATTAGTAGTAGTTAGTGAGGATGAATCCCAGCTAGATGTTCCCCTCCAGCAATTTGTTCGGCAAATTGCTGGCAATTATTTGGGTTACCCCTATCAACGAGAAGCACTGATTCGGATGACTCAGTTGTGGCGTCAGCTTAGTTCCCGAGAAGCAGCTATCTCCTCCTTGGAAATTAATACTTCTCCAGAGGAAAATCTCAGCATCATCGATCCAGCTTTGATGGCTTTTGTACAGTGCCTTTCCTCCTCTTATCAAGGGCAAGGTAGCCAACGTAACGCTCTTACTGAGGCTTTTCGACTCTGGTATCAGCTCGGTTCCCGGGCTACTGTCCTGGAGAAATTAGGCATTGATCCCGAACAACTAAAAACAAAAACTGCGGATCGCACGGAACTGCTGAACCTAGCAACGCAGCTAGATCGAGAACTACTCAAGTTTGTGCGACGTATACCTGTTGAGTATCAAGAACTCGAGCAACAGCGGCAAGCGTTAATTCGGTTGGTGCAACTTTGGCGGAGTTTACCCACCAATAATCAGACAATTTCTACTTTACTCGAAGACCAAAAACACCTGGATACCCCTCCCCAGCCTGGAGCAATAATTGTCCCTCGACGTCCTGAGTGCTGGACAGCCAGCAATATCCAGCTATTTGCCCCGATCATTCCCAACGGTAATTTTACTTGGGCAGAGGCAACTCAAGGAGGAACCCAGATGCCCCTTAATCAGGCAACAGTTGATGCGATCATTCGTATTGCCAAACTAGCCCAAAGGGCACGCGATCGCCTGGGACGACCATTTCTGATTACCAGCTGGTATCATCAGCCACCAGAGCTCAATCAAGCTGTTAGTGGAGCCCCTAACAGCCGCCATACTATTGGAGATGCCATCAACTTTGTCTGTGAAGATCTAACTAGTAATCAAATTTACTGGAGCCTCGACCCTTGGTGGCCCGGTGGCTTAGGTCGTTACCAAAAATTCCCTTACCTTAGTTACATTGATGCACGAGGCTATCGAGTACGGTGGTTAAAGTAATTGGTTTAACCAGTATCAGGGAATTGGGAATTGCTAATTGCTAATGTCTTCTTATCTCCCCCAGCTCCCTAGTTCTCTTCGCTCGCCAGCCTAACTGCGCTCGATTTTATTATTACTGAATCGACCCTCTAGCTGAGTAAAGCCTTTCCCACTTACGGCTAAACTAAGTTAGACACTAAGGTAAGGACTTCGCCCACAGCGAAAGCCTGAAAATCTCTTTTCACAATCTTTAATTTCTACTCAAACCAAGTTCAATGCTCTAAAGAGCAGAATACTCTTTCGGGAGAAATTCTCAAAATAGCACTTGAGTTATATCAGGAGAGCCATTATGCCCACTTCTAAAATTTTTGTCAAGTCTGCATTAGCTCAAACACCCCAACAGTCTCAACCATCACCTTCCCCTGTAGCAACTAATTCACCACTTCAGTCTTCCGGTCAAATCTGGATGTTTTTCTCTATCGCACTAGTACTGGTAATAGCTGGTTTAATTGTCTATGGCAAGCTCGAGTTCAACAAGGCGGAAAAGAAGCTCCGAATTGAGCAGTACAAAGCTAAGGATCTGAAAAAAAAGCTCAAGTTAGCTATTAGTACTATCAGGAAAATGGAGACAAATCCGGATTTGGTTGACTCACGGGAATTCAACCTAGACTATCTGAGAATGCGGATGGAAGATAAGCAGTTTCATTTTGCCATTGTCAACCAAGTTAAAATTCAGGTCAAACAGCTCATAAGTGTAGCGCTTCGACCTACTCAAGCAACTAAAACTGCGGTTGGTATTGCTAGTTCAAGCGGACGTCAAGTCGATGAAATTTTTGATGTACATCAAGAAACAGAATACCAAGGTAAGCGCATTAAGCGAGTGCTTTTCCGGATTGAAATTAAATTGATGAAATTACCTACTCAGGCAACCTCAATGACAATTAATCAAATTATTGACTGTATTGAAAAGTATCTCAGCTCTGATAACGATAACTGGCAACCGACTATTCAAGGTCACATTGTCACTATCGATTGGGATCAAAAGGCAAAACCAACCCCCTTACTAGTTCTACAACAATCTAACGAAAATGTTAATGTTACTTTTAGAACCAAGCGAGCGAGTGTTTCTTAAGCAACTTGCTAATTAATTCAATTAAATCATCACGGTGCTATCATAATATTGCTTGACTAAGGTTATTCATTTGATGTTAATCTTGCCAATATTTTCAGGTTGGATAGGTGTAATTGGCGATTGGATTTGCTCTAAGCCAGAGTTTAGTTAGATTAGTTAATCCAGATAGTAGACTGGTAACTGTTATTTGATTCTTATAGAGTTCGAGTTGAGTTAGATTAGTTGAGTTGTCGGTGCGTTATGCTACCGCTAACAGCACCCTACGGATCAGCAAATTATTAAATCCTCTTCCTTCGTGCCTCCTGCCTTGTTTCTTCCAAGAGGGTGAAGATGGATTGGGACGATCGCTAAATTTTGTTGAGATAATGGTAGAGGACGCTTGTTGAAACAAAAATAAAACACTGTGCTTCTAGGTGTATAGGAATTTCGTCCTCCTAGCTGTCTGGAAGGATAGCAGGGTTAAATTACCTAGTCTTGTTCGGGGATATCCCACCTAATGCTGTTATGAATCAGCCTAATTTCCTCAAAAATTTGCCAGCTCCACTACGAATGTTATTTCGTCCAATGTTGCTGATTTCTGTAGCGTTACACGGTGTAATATTAATGCTCCCCACCTCTTTTAACTTAAAGTTGGCTGAGCCTCCCAAAAAAGAGGAAGCAATCAAAATTACCAAGTTACCTCCTGCTGTCAAACCGTCTCCAGAGGCTTCCCCTAAATCTTCCCCACAATCTTCCCCACAATCTTCCCCACAATCTTCCCCACAATCTAGTACTCAACCCATCTTACAGAGGAGTCAGCCAACTCCCACTCAAACCACTACCTATATCCCACAGCCAACTTACCCCTCTACATATCAAAGGCGGACATATCGAAAACAACCTTATTCTTTAGATTTAGAGGAAAAAAAGCAAATCAAAGAAGTTAAGCAACCTGAACCAAACTCGAATCAACCAGAATCTCCATCAACTGAAAATCAGACAAAGCCTCAGCCAACAAATACCCCATCTGAAAACTCGGAGATTCCAGATCCATCGAGAGAATTTTTTGAAAAATTCCCTCGCTATCCAGATGCTATAACAGGTTCTGGTGATGTATTGCGCCCAGAATTTGAAGATGCGGCTTATATATTTCATACAAAAGATGATTTACAGACTGTAGCTTCAAAATTTGATGGTCAACTGTTACCAAATGAAGACTTTATCGCTCCAGAAATAATTACTGACAGTGAAGATTTTAAAGTATATAAAGTATCTACGAATACGGGAGATGAAAACAAATATTTACACTTGATATCCAAAGATGCTCAAATAGCGATTTATCTTGAATCAGAACAATATAGTTTAAATGAATTAATGGAACTTAAAATAGAAGACAATATAGAATATACAATATTTAGTTCCTACATATCTAACGCGATTGAATTCACAAAAAGCACACACGATTTGGAAGAATTTAATTCAGAAAAAGACTTTAATTTGCTTGAAGAAAAAGATCTTATTAATGAAGATAAATTTGATTTTAAAAACGCCATAAAAACAAAATCATCTCATCCTGTTGCTTCAGATAATCTTGCTGAAAGTCTGAACCAGCAGCTACAGGAATCGAACCCAGACCTGGAAGAAGAACAGCAATTTGAACAGTTATCTGAAGAGGGTGAATACGGAAAAGGAAATCTTCTTTACTTAGTCAAAAATAGGAAATTTAAAAGTTATGTGACCCTTGCTCCTGCAAAGGATGATCAGGGTAATCCTATAATAGTTATGCTCTTATCTCAAGCAGATCCTCGCAACAACGACTGAGGAACCAACTCTTGATAGCATTTCTCAGTCTAGTGCCGCTGCGCGGAATTTAGAATTTAGAATTTAGAATTTAGAATGCTTATAGAGTAAGGATTCTAACGATCTCAAACTGGTCAGTTACTTTTGCCGCGCTGCACTAGTGAGGTACAGATCCTATTCCCTATTCCCCATTCCCAAAAACCAGGCTCTTTGTACCTCATCTAAATGAAAAACGCTGTATTAGACATCAGTTAAGTCTCAGGCAAGTTATCGGGATCAATTCCTAGCGATCGCAAATACTGAGCTAACTTCTCTGCTCGCTGCCGTTCTGTCTCTGCTCGCTGCCGTTCCGCCATTAACTGCTGGCGCATCTGCTCCATAACAGTTTCCGGTAAAGCGTAAGCCTTGACCTGCTGATCGTACCAGGATAATATTTCGTACTCAATGCCACCAAAGATCTGCTGCGATCGCCCAATCCCCAATCCCACTTCCGGCATCCAATAGGGTTCGCCAATCTGCTGCTGATACTGACCATTGATAAGTTTGTATACTTCAAATGGTTGCTGTCTATCTCGTTGCCAAAATTCAGGATTATAGATAACGTAGTACAGAATCCCTAACTTAGCATAAATTGCCATTTTCTCATCATATTCTCCACCAGGTTGATGGGAAACCATTTCTAAGGTTAGGATCGGCACAATACCATTTTCTTCCCAGACCGCATAACTTCTACGGGATCTTCCCTTCTTTCGGCGCTCTACTCCCAAACTCAGAAAGGCATCTGGCACAATCGGAACTTTGGGACTAACGCCAGTGGTGTGATACACTGCCATATCGACACCAAAGTACCAATCCATACGGTGTGACCAAATGTTAGCTAGGATAAGCAGCAAAAGGTTAGGAAGCAGATTCTGATCTTCATTATCCACAGGCGTATCATCTGAGCAGGGTAAGTCTTCGGTGGATGGCAAGCCGAATTTGAGTTCTGGGGAAATCATGGCTGCTGATTGAGGTGAGCTTTGGGTGAGCCTCCATTATAAAGAACTTGTGTATCAATCCTTTCTGACTAATAACTATGTCATGGAATGCATAACAAATTGAGATTAATAGTAAAAATTGCTACAACTATTTTTTTAAAATAAGGTTAAGTTTAAATAATGTGTCAATACTAGGTTGCCCGCTATCTTAAATTTTTAAGGAAAAAATCAGTAAATGTTTAGTATAGCTTACTAAAAATTTTTCTAAAGCTCAATAGGGAATGGAACTAACGGCAATATTTTTGACCTATAGCTATTGAAATTTAGATTATTACTGCTGATGAGGCAGGCGGGTGCATCATAACCTTACTTTCACGCCGAATATTTTTACCTGTTGCACAGGAAATAGGAAAAGGTTGAGCAAATTACCAATTTCCTCAGTTTTGTCAAAATTATCATCCTCCTGTAACCAACTGATGTGCTTTTAAATCAAACTAATTTTAGTAACAGTTCAGTAATGACTCACAAAAAACAGCAATTTATTAAATCGGATTTTACTATACCTGTAGGAATCCTTCATTCCTTGAGTGGAACGATGGCAATTAGCGAAGAGTCTTTAAAAGATGCTGAACTGATGGCGATCGCAGAAATTAACGCTGCTGGTGGTGTTCTGGGAAAAATTATCGAACCTGTCATCGAAGATGGCGCATCTGATCCAACTACCTTTGCCATTAAAACCAGAAAGCTCATTGAGCAAGACAAGGTTGCGACGATTTTTGGTGGCTGGACTTCTTCTTGCCGCAAAGCTGTTTTACCAGTAATCGAAGAACTTAAGACCCTGTTGTGGTATCCCGTTGAGTATGAAGGACTTGAATGCTCACCCTATATTTTCTACACTGGAACCTGTCCCAACCAACAAGTTGAACCAGCAGTTGATTGGTTACTCCAAAACAAGGGCAAAAGTTTTTATCTACTAGGATCTGATTACGTTTTTCCCCGTACTGCCAACAAACTGATTAAAGCCCAGCTCAAACGCCAAGGTGGTACATTAGTTGGGGAAGATTACGCTTTCTTAGGAACGACAGAGTTTGGAGAGGCGATCGAGAGAATTAAAAATACTAGACCTGATGTCGTTTTCAATACTCTCAATGGTGACAGTAATCTGGCTTTTTACCAACAGTACCAAGCTGCTGGCATTAGCGCCCAAGAGATACCAATTATGGCAATCAGTGTCGGTGAAGAAGAACTTCGCAGGATTGGTTCATCTGCTACTAGCCACTACGCTAGCTGGAGCTACTTTCAGAGTATTGATACAGTGGTAAATCGAATCTTTGTTGAAAATTTTCAGCATCGGTATGGTAAGGATAGAGTGACTAGTGATCCCATTGAAGCTGCCTACTTCCAAGTTTATCTGTGGAAACAAGCCGTTGAGACAGCCGGTTCTTTTGAAGTGGAATTGGTGCGGGAGGCTGCCTATGGACAAACTTTTAACGCGCCAGGAGGAATAGTTTGTGTTGAAAAAAACCATCATCTGTGGAAGCATTGCCACATTGGCAGGATTTTGGATGGTGGTCAACTTGAGGTAGTTTTTACCAGTAATGGTTTAATTAAACCCCAGCCTTGGTTAGGTATTGAAGAGTTGGGGGACAAGGTATCGCCAGTTGTCTTTGATATGTTGGCAGAAGTGACGCAGTCGATTCAATACAATTGCCAACTAGAGCAGGCAATGGCTCAATTGCGTGCTACCAATGATCAACTGCGCCAAACTCAAGAAGCGCTTTTGCAATCGAAAGCACGGGAAAAACTACTCAAAAGTCGTTTGTCCAACCAAATTCGTATCTCTTTGGACTTAGATAAAATTTTGCAGAGTACAGTTGCCGAAATCCGCAGTATCCTGTCGATTGACCGCTGTCAGTTTTTTTGGTGTCACAGGTCGGCTAACCCCCCTAATTGGGAACTGATGCAAGGAGCTTGTGAGTCAACTCTACCGATGGAATTGCAATTTTACAGCATAGTTGGACAGATTGAGCCATTAAATGAATTGCTCCAGCAACCTTATTTGCTCCGCATCAACGACACCTCTACTGATTGGCAACTAGATGATGCTAGTCGTTCACACCTAGAAAAATTGGGAGTAAAGGCGCTTCTAGTTGCTCCGGTTCAAACTCGTTCTCAAAAAATGGGGGTAGTTGTTTGTGAAAATTTCCGAACACCTCGTCCCTGGAATGATGACGAGGTAGAATTAATTGCTTCTGTTGTTGACCAATTAGCCAGCGCCATTGACCAAGCGGAACTATTCGAGCAAAGCCGCACTGCTGCTGCATTGGCTACAGCTCATGCTCAACAACTTCAGAAAGCTCTTGATGAATTGCATTCTTCTCAAGCACAGTTGGTACAAAGTGAAAAAATGTCTACCTTAGGTACCCTGGTAGCTGGGGTGGCTCATGAAATCAACAATCCCATGAGTTTTATTTACGGCAACTTACACCATGCCAAACAATATATTGAAGGCTTGCTGGAATTGGTAAACCTTTATCAACAGCATTATCCCGAACCAATCCCCGCTATTGAAGCTTATACTGAAGCTATTGAGCTGGATTTCCTCATTGAGGATTTACCTAAAACTCTCTCCTCAATGCAAACTGGAGCAGAACGTATTCGCCAGTTGGTGCTGAGCTTACGGAATTTTTCCCGCCTGGATCGATTACAAATGCAAGCGGTGGATATCCATGAAGGGATAGACAGTACCTTGTTAATCCTCAACAACCGATTTAAAGCAAAAAGCTCTCACCCCGGTATTGAAATAATTAAAGAGTATGGTGAGCTACCACTAGTGGAGTGCTATCCTTCTCAACTTAATCAAGTTTTTATGAATATTATTAGTAATGCTATTGATGCTTTGGAAGAGTCAATAAGTCATGGAAAAATAACAAAACAACCGACGATTTGGATTCGCACAGTAGTTTCATTTCCAGATAAAGTTACTATCTGCATTGCCGACAATGGCCCGGGTATAGCAGAAAAGGTCAAGAGGCAACTCTTTGACCCTTTTTTTACTACCAAGCCAGTGGGTAAAGGAACTGGTTTGGGGCTATCTATTAGCTACAAGATTGTGGTAGAAAGGCATGGAGGTATCTTAGGCTGTGAGTCAGTATACGGAGAAGGTTCAACGTTCTTGATTGAGATTCCCCTTCGACAAAGCAATAAACACTCTAAACATTCTTCAGTATCAGTAGCAGCAACTTGAGGCTTTCAGGAAACACTGAAAAGCTAATGGCTAATGGCTAATGGCTAATCTTTGGGAACCCAATTTTCAATTTTCAATTTTCAAGAAAACTTGATTGATGGTATCAACTAGAGCTTGAGGATGGCAAATCTTCGAGAGGTAGGCATCAGCATGTCCCACAGTTTCTCCGTAGGAGGCAAATTCTCTTTCTTGTGCAGAATACATAACCACAGGTAGAGCATGGGTTTGTTCATCTTCCTTAAGGCGCTGACAAACTTCAGTGCCATTCATGCGTGGCATGAAGATATCGAGAATTACTAATTCAGGGTGGTTTTTCTGAACCTGTTCTAGAGCTTCGACACCATCACTAGCAAAAATCGCTTTTAGTCCCATCCTTTTGAGGATTTTCGAGACGATTAGCTGCTGTGTCCGGTCATCGTCTACTACCAATACTTCAGCCATAGCTCATCACCGTTATGATCTCTATCACTTATTGAAGGTGATCTAACAACAAATGTATGTGAAAATTTGATGAAGCTGGATAAAGAGTCTGTAAAAAATGGATTCAAGCGGGTGTTTCTCTAGTAGACATCTCCAGAAATTAGGTTTTTACTATGCAGGATAAGGGTTTCAGATTCTTTTTCGGAGATGTCTAGTGCAAGGGAACGAAGGCGCTATCATTCTTCCTCCAATGGTACAGGCATCTTCGCTTTGTGTACCCACTACAATAAACTAGATCTATCCAAGCTAGTGCAACAAAGCTCCGAGGGAAGAGCAATGAACAAAATTCAAGCTCAAGCAGCAAAAGTAGGGAAAATCCTGTTCAACACAGAAACCTGGGTAATTTACAAAAAAGCGATTACCCTGAGTTGGAATCTTCTCGGGGAATTGGCTCGGCTTATTTGGTTAATTATCTGCTTGGGGATTTTTGTTGTTGCCTGGTTGTGGACTAATTCTATTCAAGCTGCTCAGGAACTGCAATCATGGTATGCCAGTATTGAAGAGCCAAAGACAGATAATGTTTTGAATGCAGCGGGTAAGGAACTATTGCTAGCTGGAACGACAGGAGCAGCTTTGGCGCTTACCCATGCGAAGAGTCAGTTGGGAATTGAGGAAGAACCAGAAACGATAGAAGTTCAGGCAATTGCTTCCCAAGTTACTCAATTACCTACACAACACAACCAGAATGTGTCCACGCCACCGGTAGCAAAGATATCTACTCAGACTCAAGAAGATGTTTGATTGAATTGTGGCAGAGGAGTTGCGCAAAATTTCTCAGAAATGCAGGTTCTACAGTACAAAAATTAGATAATTTACTTTCTACCCAAGTCCCTAACTTTCCAATCCTGAAAACTTTAGAGACAGATGAATAGTGGGTATATCCCATGAGCTTGTTCACCATGTCTTATTTACCACCTTCCAAGGAAGCCGGTATTTCAATAATCCCACTGTGGCTGGCAGCTAGTCTAGTTGTATCTTCCTTTGTCCTTGCCGTCGTGTTTGCCTTCGGATTTGCTTTTACCACAACTGAGTACCAAAAATCTTCATTAAACTCTCACAGTATCTTTACTATTTTTCTACCAAAAACCTGATGTGAGCCCTCAAACTAGCAATAGTTGCACTCCTATACTGGAAGTAATTCATTTTAACCATAGTCCTCAGCTTTTATGCTGGGGATTATTTTTATAAGGGTTTTATCTCATCTAATTGAAGTACAGAGTTTGTCCCTTTAGGAGTAATACCAAATCTTGGTTAGCTACCCCCTTGATTAGGAAACAGAAAACCCCGTAGAGAGGAGTCATGAGCCATTTCTACAATATGGGATATTATGCCGAATTTGGTATAAAAAAAAGCCTAGAGAGTAAGAAAGAGTATTTATCAGGCAAGCTTTGACTTTATAAAATTATAATAGTATCTTGACGCTGACTACACTATATTGTGAGGCAACAAGATTCATAATGTTATTCACAAACGTACCCTTACTATTACTCTCTTATTAACAAAGGAGGTTTTTTTTACGTATTCAAGCACTAGCAGGGATAATAAGGATTGTTCACAAGTGAGGTGATAAACAAGTCGTGGATTATTATACTAAACTACAAAATTTACTCATAGCTAATAAATGGAAAGAAGCTGATCAACAAACCAGTAGAATTATTTTACTAGTAGCAGGTCAAGAACAAAGAGGCTGGCTAGATTATAAGGATATTGAACAATTTCCCAGCTTTGAGTTATGTATGATTGACGAGATTTGGTTAAAATATTCCAATATTCACTTTGGTTTGACTGTCCAGAAAGACATCTGGGAACAAGTCAGCAAGGAATTTAATTCGGAAAGAAAGCTTAAATTCGGAGAGCGCTTGGGATGGAGGAAAGAAGGGAAGTGGTTGAGCTATTATAACCTAGATTTTAGCTCTAAAGCGCCTCCTGGTCATCTCCCAACTTGGCACATTTTCGGTGGCTTTCTTGGAGGGTTCGGTTTGTTATCAGTGCTACAAACTCTAGATGGAAAGGAAAAACCTATCCTTTGGCAACAGCATCAAGCTACTCAACTCACTTGTTATCCAAACACGAGTTTGACCTATTTTCCGAAATCTGTATACATGGCAGACTTTTAAGGATAAAGTCAGTCTTGTCCGGAAAATTTCTTTTGGAAGTGAATAGGTTGGTAAATTCTACAAGTACCGAAAACTATGTCAGATTTACCACACCCGAAAAAGCCTGACGAGTCCCCTGCATTGTGGCAGTCGATTTGTTTGGTTGTGTCTTTGTTTATCCTTGCTCTTATGTTTGCCGTTGCCTTTAGTTAAGGCTCCTCAGGCTTAATTGCTTTTCAAACAGACAAGGAATGTAAGATTAAAAATAAAAAAATAATGTAAAAATTTTACACCTTTTGGTCAATCGATAGTAAGAATTACGCACTCAACTGTCATGCTGAGGTGATAGTGAAGCATCTCTGAAACCTCGGAGATCCTTCGCTATCGCTCAGGATGACATCATTCCGTTCTGGGGACGTATGTATCCAAGAGTTGCTGCCAACGAACAAACAACAAATGACAAATAACAAACAACAATTTTGTTCAAAACTCGATACCAGGTTGTGCCTTAATACCCTGTTCTCGAAAAGGATGTTTTACCAAAGTCATCTCCGTCACCAAATCTGCTTGTTCTATTAAGGCTGTTGGGGCTCCACGTCCAGTAAGAATGATGTGAGCATCTGCTGGTTTCTCTTCTAACCCAGCTAGAACTTCCTGAACATCTAAATAACCCAATTTCAAAGCAACATTAATTTCATCCAAAAGTACCAATTTGAAGTCAGGGTTACGAATAAACTCCAAGGATTTTTTCCATGCTTCCTGAGCTTTTTCAATATCTCGCTCTCTATCTTGAGTCTCCCAGGTAAAACCTTCTCCCATAGCATAAAACTCTAACTGAGGTGGCTTACCATCTGTGGCTATTGTCCAGTGTTGAAAAGCAGTTTTTTCTGCTGGTTCCCAGGCTCCCTTAATAAATTGTACAATTGCCACCCGGTAGCCATGACCAAGCGATCGCAATACTATTCCTAAAGACGCAGTTGTTTTCCCTTTACCATTGCCAGTATTAACAATAATTAGACCCTTCTGTTTCGACGCTTGAGCAACTCTTTGTGTTTGCACCTCCTTGCGCCGTTCCATCTTTTCTCGGTACTGCTCAGGTGTCAACATAGTCATTGGTTATTTTTCATTGGTCATTTAATCATCTAGCAACTATAAGCTATCAGCCAAAAAGCTGATAGCTTATAGCTCAATTTAACTGGGTTAAATTGTTAATTGATAATTGGCAATTTAACCATTTAACCATTTTCAATTTTCAACTTAGCCAAGAGCCATCCCACTCAGGCTGTTCTCCTTCTTCTATCGATTGCACTTGATAATCTTTCTGAATTTCAGGCATCTGCACCTTATCCATCCAAGAGTAATCCCAACCCTGTTCTTGTTCTTCAATCAAGCGCACCATATTTCCTCGATAATTCTGATTCACTTCTATGGCTTTAGCTCGCAAATGCTTAGGTACATAGCGGAGGTGAACGGGAAGTCCATTGGCCAATAGATATTCTGCCAATTGCTCAGCATGAATGTCAATTCCCTCACGATGGAGACGCCGCAAAAGTGCCTCAAAGGTTGGCCATTGCTTATCTTGTTGCGGAGATGACAACTTCGAGCTGTTTAGAGCACCAGAGAGAAGATTGCTTGGCATAGTTGACACTGAATTATATATAAGACAAAAATACCTTGGGTTGCCGAAACTGTTCACAACCTAATTATGACGTTTTATTACTACAGTAAACTCTAAGCTTACTGGCGAATTTGTCCAATTTTTTGCCTTTTGCTCGACAAGGTTTTGGAGAGTTAAGAGCTATTTTGTACATTTCCCTAGAAGAGGGTTTTGGCATTCAAGTAGAGGCTACAATGCTCTCATCGAGTGGTTTTGAGAATTCTCGTCTTTCAATTCCCTTTGATAAGAGAGTATGTACCAAGTCTTAGGCAACAAAACTCTGAGCGAAAAGACTTCTATTCCTAACTTAGAATTTGGCGGCTCTGCCTGTTTATCCAAAAACTGCTACTTGCTGCGCACGGGACTTCAGCCTCAAAATGCCGATGTGAATTGTAGTTCAAAAGCCTTAACATCTGCTTAGTAAGATTCATCCATATAAGCAAAACAATTCTATGATATCAAGAAAAGTGACATTTGTTTAAATGCATATTATATTTTTATTTTCAACCCTCAAAAGTAGGGAATTAGGAATGGCTAATGGCTAATGGCTAATGGCTAATGGCTAATTGAGAATTGTTCCCCTTGTCTCTTCATCTCCGTATCTCCGTGTCTCCCCAGCTCCCCATCGGGTGAACGAAATTTTGGGTGGGATTTCCTAGCTAAGTATCCAAAAATTATAAGTTCTCTCTTCTCCCTCAGCTCCCTCAGCTCCCTCAGCTCCCCCAGCTCCCCACCCTTTTTTTCGCTCACCCCCTCATCCCCCTCAATGGGTGCCAGCTGGTTTGCGATCGCGAGGTCTTCCAGTAACAGGGGGTTTATTCTGGTGGGAGAAGAATTGCATCTGTGTGTTCACGGAGTCAGGCTGTACCAGCTCCCACTTAATGTCTAAAGACCCTCTATTGTCCTGGTAATTTCCGTCATTGCAAACAAAGGCAACTATTTCTTGAGGGTAGAGATAAATATCACCGAGTGTGCCGATTCTTTGGTAGTAGTTTGGCTTTTGGCGGTAGATAAGCAGGCTTCCTGCCTTCGATTGGGGCATTTTGAAACCCTTATCGGTACCAGCTTGTTCTTGGGGAAGACCGTCGGCATCACAATCATCAAGGGGTATGGTAGTGTTAACATTCCACTTCCCTGTAGCAGTGATCCTGACAATAATGGGACTATTTGTCTCGTTAACAACCTCAACTCCTACAGGATCATTTGCCTGGACTTGAAATACCCCCGAATTTTTTAGGCCTATGGTTAGCATGGCTTCTATAATCTCCTTTGTTCTAGACAAATCCAATATGGCAGTTCTAGAAGCCATCGACAGTACCCATGAGGGTGCTTTTGCTAGAGCATAGCTGTAAGATCAAACAGTCACCATTGTATGAAGGCAGGGAAGCAGTGAACAGGGGTAGAAATTCCCAATTCCCAATTCCCAATTCCCAATTCCCAATTCTCAATTCTCAATCATGGAGCAACTGGACAATCAACACTCAAACTTAGAAGCCAGTAACCCACAGACACCAGAAGATCTTGTCAAGTCGATGACTCAGGATATTGAGCAATTGCGTCAAAATCTTGTTGCTCATTTGTCTGAAGATATTGAGCGGCTACAGAGGGAAAAATACCAGTTAATTGAGGATATTGAACAGCTGGACACTCAGCGTCAGCAGCAAATCGTCCAACAACAACAGTTGGCATTGCAAATTGTTCCAACTTTAGTTAATCAGCTGCAGGAACTTCTAATACAGCGCCTCAATCAGTCGGCGGTATCTTCAATAGCCTCTGACCAAAACACTAACCTATCTTTGGGATTGACTCAAGGAGCACTCCAACCTGGGAAATCACCAACTTCTGGTTTTCCCCAAACTTCACAGGCAAATGTAACTCAAGAGAATGCTGACCAACTAATTGCCTCTTTAGATACTACCCTGAGAGCCACTTTTAGAGCGCTGCAACAAGATATCAACAGTTATCAAAGTTCTCTGTCTCAGCAGTTAGGACAAATGTATAGTCTGGAGCAGCAAGGGACAGTGATTTTGGAGGCTCTTGTCAGTCGGCTGAGAAAAGAGATTCAAGTAGACTCATCTGTAACTGAGAACCCGCCAGTAAATTTACCAGTACCAGAGGGGGAGCTGGGGGAGCTGGGGGAGCTGAGGGAGCTGGGGAGCGGAGGGAGAGATGATAGTGCTTATCGGAGTAGTATTACCCCTAATTCTGGTATTTCTCCCCTAGTTGAGCCACTCGTACCAGCACCGGAGTTGCGATCGCAACCGGAGCTATCAACGGAACCTCCACCGCAAGTTTTGAAACCCAAACTTGGGTTTGTCCTGGTGCTGCTTTCTTTGCTAGCACTGTCGTTGGAGAATGTAGTTGTCACAGCAATTTTTCATAAGTCCCCTATTTTGGGAGTAAGGGAACTAGGAGGACTTATTACTCCGAGTGTAAGCAGTGCGCTGCTGCTTCTGTGGTTGCGGATGTTAGTAATAGTACCGCTGATGAGTCTGGTAGCTCCTCGTCTCTACTCAGCAGTTTGGCGAGATCTTAAGAAGTTGATTCAATCCCCAGATTGGTCTTTGTGTGGTAGTGTTTTGGGCAGCGGCTTCTGCCTGTTTTTGTCCCAAGTACTAATATATTTGGCTTTAGGGACGATTTCGCCAGGGGTAGCAGTAACAATTTTCTTTATTTATCCGATCGCGATCGTGTTTTGGAGATTGGGAGGATTTCGTAGATATCCTAACCCAACTATAAGGTGGGCCCTCTTGAGTATCTTGGTGGGGGTGTTAGTGAGTATTTTCAATAGTTCTATCCCAGGGAGCCTTGCAGCAGCAGTTGGTGGTATTGCCTTCGCTTGCCACATGATCCTGATGCAAAACTGTCGTAGCAAGCTCAACCCCACCCCCATGAGATGGATTCATTCTGTAATTATTCTCTTCTTTTCTACCCTTGGCTTACTATTTCTACCCAAATCCTGGAGTACTAATTTAGAAATTGACACTTTCACTGGTTTAATTATTGGTGTAGCTTTGGGTGGTGCTGCATTGGTAAGTTATTTACTTGATCGGACTAGCCACAAGATGCTTCCGGTAGCTACAGCATCAATGCTAGGAGCAACAGTACCTGTATTAACGGCATTCTTGGGATTTGTACTCCTGCAAACGGTAATGTCCCCAGTGCAAATCCTGGGAACCCTGTTAGTTAGTCTAGGAGTTGCCGCTTTGAGTTTTAGAGGCAAAATGCGATCGCCCCAGGCTAAGATGGGGAGATAGGGAGATGGGGAGATGGGGAGATGGGGAGATGGGGAGCTGAGGAAGCTGGGGGAGCTGAGGGAGCATTAGGATTAAGACTTATCCGAACAGTATTGGAGCAGGTCCTAGATGATAATCAATTCAGGACTTATGCACTCAACTGTCATGGTTCACGATCGCGAACCATCTGAGCCGTCTGGAGATCCTTCGCTATCGCTCAGGATGACAAAATTCTCTTACGGTGCGTAAGTCCTAAATAGGGTTTGCTGAATAAATGTGGAAGCTATGCCAAACATCGATTTCAAGCATTTTTGTACTAAATAAGTGCAAGGTTTTTGTCTCGATGGGCTCCAGAAACCTTGCACTTTCATGGGAAATCCCTGGGTGACCTTGGGGAAGACAAGTGCTCAAAACGAGGATAAATGCTTAATTCCTTCTTACTTGTTACTTTTTACTTGTTACTTGTTACTTATTCAGCAAGCCCTAAATATTTGGGTAGATAGGCTATATTACTGGTACATCTGTCCCTACAATTCGGTGTTTGATATCAATCTCAGGTTAATGGTTTGAGGTTTTACCTACATCTTCTACCAGTGCCATTAACTATCAGAGGTTCAAACCCCTTTATATATGGGCGCACACTTTACCCATTATAAAAAAAATAATAGCATAAAATAATGGCAATCAGCTCTCCTGGTGTCGGAAGCGATCGCAACTAACAAAAGATTTGACAACACAATTGGGGTTGATTGGGGGGTGAACGAAATTTTGGGTGGGATTTCCTAGCCAAGTATCCAAAAATTATAAGTTCTCTCTTCTCCCTCAGCTCCCTCAGCTCCCCCAGCTCCCCCAGCTCCCCACCCTTTTTTTCGCTCACCCTTGATTGGGGATGTGTTGCGTTTGTAAGTTAATCTACAAATATTTTTTCAATAACAACTCCAACTTTTCCTTAGTTGCTGCCGGAGCCTTATCCAGCGGTGTCAAAATCGCATATTTTAATGCCGAGTGTGCCTCGGATATTGGTGGATTTGTGGCTAAACGCCGTACTGTTTCCTGAATCACCTTCTGAGCATTGGTAGCATTGCGATGCAGATTATCAATGATCATCTCCACCGTCACACTGTCATGTTCAGGATGCCAGCAGTCGTAATCTGTTACCAGCGCTAAAGTAGCGTAGGCAATTTCTGCTTCTCGTGCCAACTTCGCCTCCGGCAAATTCGTCATGCCAATTATTGTTGCCCCCCAGCTGCGGTACAGTTCTGATTCTCCCTTCGTTGAGAAAGCAGGACCTTCCATACAGACGTAGGTGCCACCCTGATGAAGATTGACATTTGGTAACTCTAAGCTAGCTACAGCATCTGCCAAAACCCCAGCTAGTTGATTGCACACTGGATCACCGAAAGCAATGTGAGCAATAATTCCTTCCCCAAAAAAAGTAGAAACTCGATGCTTCGTCCGGTCAATAAACTGATCCGGTACTACCATATCTAAAGGTTTTACTTCTTGCTTGAGGGAACCAACTGCTGAAGCGGAGATGAGATACTCCACACCCAACTGCTTCATGGCATGGATATTAGCGCGGAACGGTAACTCAGAAGGCATCAGATGATGATTACGACCATGGCGAGCTAGGAAAGCTACAGTAGTTCCTGCTAAATTTCCCACAATCAAGGCATCAGAGGGAGCACCAAAAGGAGTATCAATCTGGATTTCTGCAACATCCTGGAGAGCTTCCATTTGGTACAGTCCGCTACCGCCAATAATCCCAATCTTTGCCTGAGTCATGTTCCTCGCTTTCTGCTGCTTGCGCTCCAAGTTATTTTATCTGCCATTAGCGTTTAGTCAACTAGCTTAATGGTAAATTTCTCCGTTGGTAATAGCTTGCTTAATACCTAAGACGATTGGTGGTTCGGTGGTTACCTGCACCAATGCCCATTGCTCTTGGATGTAGTTTAAATCTTCCGACTTAGCGACATAGCTTTCCACATAACCGCAACTGCCACAGATATAGGTATCTAAGGGAGCGTAACGTTTATCACAAGTACCGGAGCCCAAGGTTATCGTATTGAGAGCTGGAAATTTTCTATTAGTATTGCTTCTGACATTGCGATCACCGCATTTAGGACATTGACCATTTTTCATCATTACGACTTCCTTAAAAGTTTAAACCAGTTTTAGTTAATTTTTCTGTCTTGGTAGAATATAATCAAGAGAATCTATCATGCCAAGGCAAAAAGTACTGGCATTAGAAAAGTTTGTAGCAAGGTTATCATTAGAGGTACTATCACTTCTCCAGAGAGTATATACTGAAGTACGCTCTCTACTTTAGGTTGTTTCACAACCAAAGGAGTACAACCTTGTCCAAACTTTTATGCCATTAGACACTAAGGTATCTCTGTCTATAGGAAGATGGCAACTCTCTTAATAATGTAAATTGAGTAAAGTGTTAACCATAACTCAGTGGCTCTGTTTGTTTCAATACGCTGGTGATGCTGATGCAGCCTGGGAATCTTCTTTAGCGTCAAACTAGTTATGTCAGTTTTACCCTGGTGCATCCTCAGACTTTATTTTTGAAAACAATTCAATGCAAACTAAGGCTTTTAGTGAGATTTTCCCACTTTTTAATACAGCTAATCCAGAGACATTGGAGCTGCTCCTATCTGTTGCAGTAGAACATGAATACCCAACAGGTAGAGCAGTCTTAATGGAAGATTCCTGGGGTAACGCGGTATACTTTGTCGTTTCTGGCTGGGTAAAAGTTCGACGCCTCTATGGAGAAAATACTGCTACACTGGCGATTTTAGGTCGAGGTGATTTTTTTGGCGAGATGGCAATTCTCGATGAATCACCCCGCTCCACTGATGTTGTTGCTCTTTCGGCAGTCAAGTTACTCACTGTACCTGCTCAGCGTTTTATTCAAACTCTGTTCAAAGATCCCCAGTTACACCACCGCATGTTGCAACTAATGGTGCAGCGATTACGTCAAACCAACATCCGTCTTCAACTACGCCGTCAGCCACCAGCAGTTAAGTTGGCGAATACTTTGGTGAGCTTAGCACAAAGCTATGGTCAATCTACGGCAAAGGGTATGGAAATCTTGAACATACCCTACAAGGATTTGGCAGATGTTACAGACATCAGCGTTGAAGATACAACCAAAATTATGGAAAAGCTCGATAGTAAGGGTTGGGTTAAAGTTGATCAGCAATATCAGACTCTTTGCTTAGCTAATATCAAGCAACTTACTCATCTAGCAAGAGTAGTTAGGGGCTAGTTTAAGAATGCAGAATTTAGAATGCAGGAGACAGTTTTTGCTCTAGTCCTAACACCCATGAAAGTAACTTGTTACCAATCTAGGAAAGTTCGCTCTTGAGAGCGATCGATACGCATAAAGTATCCACTAAATCAGGCTTGATCTCTTGAGCTGAAAAAGTAACATCGGGTTTGAGGCAGTTTAGAACATAATCTTGGCTCATACGTTGAGTACCTCCACTAGTGATATTGAGTAGAATGCATTCGGTTTTACCTACTCTTCCAGCCTCAACGGCTTGCATTAAAGCACCAGTAGCAATACCGGCAGCTGGACTAATATCGATTCCTTCCAATTCCTCAAATAAAAGCCTTGCTTTCTCCGATTCCTCATTAGTCACGCCATACATTTCTCCATCAGTATCCACTAGTGCTTCATAAAGTCCTCCTGCCAGGGAGTAAGCAGGTTGTCGGTTAGTTAGTACCTTACCAGACACTTGACTAATGCATTTTTTGGCTTCTATTTCACTCATAGAAGCAATGTCACGACTACCAGCTTTCCAAGCATCAGTCATTGGCGTAAAAGGTATATTTTGAGCCAGGTGAAGCTTCATCTTGTTGTTGCCAAATCTCCCATCCGCTAAAAACCTGAGATTTGCTTCCCAAGCTGAAATACCCCCGGTACCGGAACCCACTGCTTGGAAGTAGTGATGGGGAATTTGCCCGATTGTTACTGTAGCATCGACAACGGTTAGTCCCATGCCATCCCGTCTAGCTACATTTCTCGCTCCTCCTTCGGGGAAGAAGCCGTCTAACTGACTGATGATTTTCCCTAGGCGAATAGCATCGAAGTAGTCACCATTTCCACCAACAGTGATAATACGAATACAAGGATCAAAATTATCTTTTGACCAGATAGCAGATAAATTTTGCTCTGGAATAACCAAGCAAAAGGGGATGTGCAGCTGAGAACAAAGATTAGCAAAAGCTCTACCAGTATTTCCAGCTGAAGCAACTACCAGGGTTTTTGGGTGATTTTCTGGTACTCTAGCTAAAATGGAGAAAGCTTCTAATTCTTTAAAGGAACAAGTAAAAAGATTAGCGTTTCGCTCTGGCCAATAGCCATTGAAACTAATGAAGAGGTTATCTAATCCAAGATGGTGGGCAAGATTCTTGCTTTGATAGGTGATTGGCTTCCCTTCTGTGTCTAAGTGTCGCTTCACTGGTAGCCAATCAATAAATCGGAATACACCAGGGAGAGTCTGTTTTACTTCCAACTTTTTGTTACTATAGACGGCACGCAGAAGAGATGGTTCATGTTCCTCGTCACACTTTAAGCGGAAAGGGTCTGGTGCATATTCTCTTCCACATAAAGTACAACGAAGGATATGTTTAGGTTGAGACATCATCTTATCAATGGATAATGGATAATTGATAATTGATAATTGGTTAATTTGGTCTAAGACCTCTTCAAAAATGCAAGAAAATAAAAATAAAATATTTTCCTGATTGTCAATCCTCTTCTTTCAAGGAGAGGTAATTATCCATTATCCATTGTTCATTATCAATTGTTGAATGGGTTTCTCTATCGTTCAACCCAACCTACAGTTTTATTCGTGTCACGCCACTATCAATCTTATCTAGATTACCCATTAGATCCAGTGATTATTAACAGTTCTCCTGAATTCTGTCTTAACTATTGAACACAGACTCTACAGTTGTTGGCTGCCATGTTGGGAGTGACGCTAGTTCAAGATTTTGGGCAACATGTTCAGGTTTTTTCATCCCTACCAAGGCTGTTGATATACCGGGTATACTGCGAGTAAATTGCAGAGCCTGCTGAGCAATAGTTAATGGTTCTTTACTTTTGGAGGTCAGTAGGGGTAACATTTTTTCTAGTTCCCTGCCCTGAGCAATGGCAGCACTGGCAACGGTTGTAATTTTTAACTCCTGAGCAGCCTCTATAACAGGCATTTGACAACCATCAATAGTTTGGGTAGCCAAGGTTGCTCCCTCTAACATGAGTAAATTCAGGGGCAGCTGGATAAACTTAAAATGGCTTTGCCCCTGATGAGATACACTTTGGGCAATAGCTTGAGCCTTGGCTAAATCAATGTGAGCTTTGTGGTTAGGAGTGACTCGAAAAGCATCCCAAGTTGCTAGTCCATAGGCTCCAATTTTACCAGCTTCAACTGCCTCTTCTAGGACAGTAAAACATGCCTTTAGCTGCTGGTAGAAGCTTTCTCGAGAGATATTTGAAAGCTGATCTTCTGGATTATGTAAGTAGTAGATATCAATGGTTTCCACACCTAAGTTATCCAGACTACGATTGAGCTGATCACGGATATAGTCAGGATGCATACAGTGCCTCTGTTTGGCTAGATCTGCCATACAGATAGAAGTCCCTGGTGGATCAACGTAGGTTTTCTTAAACCACTCAACACGATTGGGATGGGGGATAAATCCTCCCTTAGAACAAATAATCAATCCTTCACGGTTGGCGATATCTTGGCGGATAACTTGCTCAATAGCTTGTCCAACGACGCGCTCACTTCGCTGATGGCGATAGTTAATGGCAGTATCGACAACATTAATACCATTTGCGATCGCATTTATAATTGCTAGATGCATCAACTGATCCGTTGCTTCATCCACTGGACCTAAATACGTCCCAATGCCGATAGAACTCATCAACAGTTGGTTACAATCTCTAAAGTGAGTAGCTGCACAGTTTTGGTGTCTACAGTAATTATCTGTACCTAAGGCAGTCGCCTGATGGTTGTTTGTCATTTGTCATTTGTTATTTGTTATTTGTTGTTTGTTGTTTGTTGTTTTGCCGAGCTACCAGATAGGCAAAGCTCAGTAAGCCAACGTGCTTCTTCCCTATCTAGGGATATCACATACAGCGTTTTTCATTTAGATGAGGTACAAAGAGCCTGGTTTTTGGGAATGGGGAATAGGGAATGGGGAATGGGGAATGGGGAATGGGGAATGGGGAATAGGGAATAGGATCTGTACCTCACTAGACTGAGAAATGCTGTAGGGTTGTCGAGCACCGACTATATGCGATCGCTATTTTCCAGTATCACCAATGAGTTGCCAATCAATTTTTTTACATGTATAGTTAATTTAGCGTACCTAAAAATACTTATAAAGTGTTGAAGAAGTGGGCTCCAAGAAAACCTTAGTTGGCGGATTTTCCTCTAATTGTTTATTGCAAGGTAATTTACCTAATAAGTAAAGGAAAATCTTCCAATTAACCTCTCAGCCAAACCTAGGAATCTTTAGTGGGAACATCCCATTTTAGCAAATTTCTAGTTCCTTCGCGTAGCGTGCGCGTAGGCGCATACATCTTGCTCGCTGTCGGTGATTCTAGGGAGCAAGATGCTCCCACTACCATCGTTTGTGCAACTGTGGGATTCTCCCGGTTAATCTCACTAAGGAGTTCTAAGTTAATTTCTAAGACAACTTCTGGTAGGTGCTAGGTGCGTAATCTGTCAAATTACTTCATTTTTATCTATGAAAGTTTTGCTAAATCAAACCAATTACTCACAACCTTCAGTAGCTATTTATTGGGATTTTGAGAATGTAGAAATTCCTCGTCAAGCTCAATGGTTAAAGGATTTATTCCTTTAGTTCGTGATTTACAAGATTTAGGAAAACAGGTATTAAACAATTGATAATGAACAATGGATAATGGATAATTACCTCTCCTTGAAAGAAGAGGATTGACAATCAGGAAAATATTTTCTTTTTATTTTCTTCATAAATGAAGAGGTCTTAGACCAAATTAATCAATTATCAATTATCAATTATCAATTATCCATTGATAATTGTTGGTCCATTGCGTGGAACCAATTACAAACTAATATCTCAGGCAAAGGAAGGTTTTTGGGCTACAAACGGTGGCATCATACCATTATCTGAGATCGTTGCTTGAAATTTTGGGTAGGGGCGCACCGACGTGCGCCCTTAACAGGAGAAAGAGGAAAATAGAGATAGGAGAGTCATTTACTCATCCTTCATTCTCCATTCTTCATTCTGATCTACTCCGCTCCCTCTATCGGTGCAAAGCCTTGCCGTTGAATATTCTCGGTAATTGTCCGGGGTTCGAGGAACTGCAGCAAGTAATCTGCTCCTCCTGCTTTCGAGCCAACACCAGAAAGCTTAAACCCACCAAAGGGTTGCCGGGAAACGATCGCTCCGGTAATGGTGCGATTAATATAAAGATTACCCACCTCAAATTCTGTGGTTGCCCTGTCAATATGGGAAGGAGTACGGGAATACAAACCACCTGTTAGAGCATAGTTGGTGCTATTGGCAATTTGTAGAGCTTCGTCAAAATCCTTAGCTCGAATCACTGCTACCACAGGACCAAAAATTTCTTCTTGAGCTATCTTGGCATCTGGTGCAACATCAGTAAAGATAGTTGGTCCGATGAAGTAACCAGTTTCAGGTGTAGGCATCTCCAAAGCTACTGTTGCTTCCTGACGTGCTTGCTCAATATACCCCCGAATGCGATCGCGAGCGGTAGCATCGATTACTGGTCCTACTTGGGTGCTAGGAACTTCAGCTGGACCAATATTAAGCGATCGCGTGGTTTCTACCAAGCGTTTGACAAACGTATCATAAATCGGCTCCAGTACAATGGCTCGGGAACAAGCAGAACATTTTTGACCACTGTAGCCAAAGGCTGACTGTACTACCCCAGCTACTGCTTGGTCAAGGTCAGCACTTTCGTCTACTATAATTCCATTCTTACCCCCCATCTCGGCAATTACTCGCTTGAGATGTTTTTGTCTCGGTTGTAACTTCGCTGCCTCAGCATAAATGCGGCAACCTACTTCCTGGGAACCAGTAAAGGCAATTAGGTGAACTTCCGGATGCTGCACTAGATATTCACCTACGGTAGAACCCTTCCCTGGTATATATTGAAACACCCCTTTTGGTATTCCTGCTTCCAGCAAAATTTCCGTAATTTTGGCTGCAATTACTGATGAAGGAGCAGCGGGTTTAAGTAAGGTACAATTTCCTGTAACTAAGGCAGCTACTGTCATTCCCGTAGCAATAGCCATGGGGAAGTTCCAGGGAGAAATTACTACAGCTATCCCCCGTGGCTGGTAGACATAGCGATTATTTTCTCCCGCAATATCATAGTTGTACCCCTGCTCTAACCGTTCCATCTCATCGGCATAGTAACGGCAGAAGTCAATTGCTTCGGAAATTTCTGGATCTGCTTGCTGTAAGGCTTTACCTACTTCTAGAGATACCCAAGCAGATAATTCAGCACGGCGCTGTTCCATCAAATCAGCAGCCTTCCTTAAGATACCAGCTCTTTCCCTCACTGGGGTTCGCCGCCAGTTAGGGAATGCTTCTTTCGCCGCTTGCAGTGCTGCCTCTGCTTGTTCTACAGAAATCTGCCCAATTTTACCAATTACTTCATCAGGATTAGCAGGATTAACAGAATTTACAACTTCGGTTGTTTGAGTATACTCACCATTAATTAAAGGTAAATAGGTTTTACCCAGTGAAGCACGAACCTGAGCATAGGCTTGTTGTGCTGTATTCCTAGCTTCCTCCTCAGCATAATCGGTATCAGAAGCATTTGGGAATTGGGAATTGGGAATTGGGAATTGGGAATTGGGAATTGGGAATTGGGAATTGGGAATTGGGAATTGGGAATTGGGAATTTCTTCCTCAGCTCCCCCAGCTCCCTCAGCTCCCTCAGCTCTCTTACCTCCCAAAACCGGTGGTGCAATCAATTCTTCAATCGGCTTATCTTCCAAACTTTGCCGGAGGAAGGAGCTATTGGCAGTATTTTCCAACAACCGCCGAATCAGGTAAGACATCCCTGGCAACAATTCCCCATAGGGAGCATAAACCCTTACTCGATGTCCCTGCTGAACCAGTGCTTTGGCTAGTTGATCTCCCATGCCGTAGAGAACTTGCATTTCAAAGCGGCGGCGAGGGATCTTCAGGTTTTCAGCAATAGCTATAGCATGAGCTTGCGATCGCACGTTGTGACTTCCAATGGCAGCATAGAGATACTGGTGGTTTTCTAGCAACAGCTGAGTCATTTGCTCAAAGTTGGCATCAGTAGCGGCTTTCTCGTTATAAACTGGTTGAGGCCAATGATGCTGAAGTGCTTTAATGGTTTCTTGGTCCCAATAGGCTCCTTTCACTAGGCGTACCGTTACTGGATAACCCCGTTCCTTCGCCCAAGCAATCAACTCCCGCAAGTCTTGCATACTATCCCGCAGATAACCTTGCAGGGTAACACCAATATCCGTGCGATCGCGAAATTCTGGTTCCATCAACATTTCTTTAAGGATGGAGAGGGTTATATCCTTATAGACATACTGCTCCATATCAAAGTGAACTGCTGCCCCTAGTTCCTTGGCACGACGTAATAAAATACGAATGCGATCGCATACTCGCTCTTTACTACCTGCTGGGTCAAGGGGGTCAAACTGGGAGTAAAATGCGGTTAACTTAACAGATACCTGTACTCGTGGTAAGGATTCTCCATCTGCAGTATCGATTTCCTCTACTGTTGACCATTTTTGCGCCTGCTGGGTCAACTGTTCGAGTAAATTCAGGTAACCTTCCAAGTAAGACTGAGCCTCGCT
Source organism: Symploca sp. SIO2C1 (assembly GCA_010692635.1). Lineage (GTDB taxonomy): Bacteria > Cyanobacteriota > Cyanobacteriia > Cyanobacteriales > Coleofasciculaceae > Caldora. The sequence continues at coordinate 27,660 of JAAHGL010000069.1, forward strand.
TTCTGCAATCACTGCTTCCCCTAACAAATCCAGGGTGAAAGCCATCTTTTCTTTCCGCAGCCTTTCAATGGTCTTAATTGCCTGTTTCATGTTCTCACCGGCAATATACTTATGAGCCAGGGTTTCCACTCCTGTAGAAACAGTTTTTGCCGCTATTTGACCGGGCATCGAGTCACCATTGGTAAAATTCAGCATCCCTTTCAGGGCACTCGGCAGTTCTACCGATTCCTCCCCGAGGTATTCTTGCAGATGACGGGCAATTTCCGTATTGCTGCGCAGAGCCGGTAAAGAATCGATAAACCGAAACAGCTGCACCCGCAAACCAGGATTACTCATTGCCCAATCAAGTAATTTATCATCCCAGCGCATTTGCTCTCGTACTTGGGCGAAGAAGGAGCGCTTCTTTTCTTGGGTGGCTGCTAGGAGTTGCTTGGCAATCTCCTGAGTTTTAGCCTCGTAAGTGTTTGTTGGTACTTGTACAACCACCGATAGTAGACTCCTGTTCTGGCAATGGTAATTATGATCCAACCCTTTATTATATGATATTTATAGTCTGGTTGGCACTCAGCATGTGTTGTATAAGTCCGTGGAACAGGCTTCTAGCCTGTTTGCAGCTCTGCACTGGCAAGATGCCAGTTCCACAGTTATTAGTTGATGGAAGCATCAGACAAGCTGAATTGCACTGGTATGAAGCACACGGTATAGGCAAGAAAAAGATCAAGATTAAGCGTTTCTTGGACTAGAGGAATGGTAGCCACAAAAAAAGGACAATTAGTAATTTGTCTTCGCAACGAAGGTTGTGAGGATTTAACGAGGTTTAAAGTTTATCAAGTTTTGCCCGATTCCTCAGCTGCGAGAGATAACTATATTCGAGTTGTGGATGATTGCGGAGAAGATTACTTATATCCAGAGGACTACTTTTTGCCAGTTGAATTTCCTCAAGGGATTGAGGAAGTATTGTTAGCAAGTTTGAGCCAACTGTAGGGTTACCCAGTTTTCAAAAATCTCTAACAGCTGCGATTGTGATCACGCTTCTTTGTATGTTGCTTTTGTTATTATTTTTTGCTATTATTATTTGACAATGGGATACGTATGCGCCTATAGAGTAAATGAACCACGACCGGCACAGAGGAACACAACAGAGAAGTAGAATAGGCTTCTAGACTTTACTCACTTATCACCAGTTCACCAACATGCTTTAAAACTGCATCAATAAAGCGTTGGCTAAAATAGATACCTTCTTGATGCATGGCTTGTAAGAAGGGATTAACAGCTTCAATTTCTCCCATCTCCTTACCAAAGTTCCTCAACCCAGCGAAAGTATCACAGAATCAATAGAGCACTCATCTAGCACAATATATTAAGTAGACCTTCCCATCGATGCCGTTATGCCCCAAACACACATCCGATTTGATTGGGCGATTAAAAAATTACTCAGAAACAAAGCTAATCATGTAGTGTTGGCAGGTTTCCTCAGTGAGTTATTGGGCAAACAAATCAAGATACAATCGATACTTGAAGGTGAAAGCAATCAACAAGCTGAGGATGACAAGCTCAATCGAGTCGATATTCTGGCCGAAAATGACCAGGGTGAATTAATTCTTATTGAAGTGCAAAATAGTACAGAGCAAGATTATTTTCATCGCATGCTCTACGGCACTGCGAAATTAATTACGGAATTCTTGGAAAAAGGAGAGCCCTACGGTAAGGTTAAAAAAGTCTATTCAGTGAATGTAGTAT
>JAAHGL010000069.1:29499-33852 GCA_010692635.1 Symploca sp. SIO2C1
CAAAATAGTACAGAGCAAGATTATTTTCATCGCATGCTCTACGGCACTGCGAAATTAATTACGGAATTCTTGGAAAAAGGAGAGCCCTACGGTAAGGTTAAAAAAGTCTATTCAGTGAATGTAGTATACTTTTCTCTGGGACAAGGAGATGATTATATATACCAAGGAAAGTTAGATTTTCGTGGACTGCACTTAGAAGATAGGTTGGGGCTTTCAATAAAACAGCAGCAGTTGTTTAATATCCAAGAGGTCTATGAGATTTTCCCCGAATATTATGTGATTAAAGTGAACAACTTTAACGACGTGGCGAAGAATACCTTAGATGAATGGATATATTTCCTGAAAAGGAGCCAAATCAAAGAGGAATTTACTGCCCTTGGTTTAGCCGAAGCGAAGGAAAATTTACTAGTAGATAGCTTGAGTGAAGAAGAAAGAGCAAACTACCTGAGATTTATGGAAAATCGGCGCTATGAAATCAGTATTATCGAAAGTTCGCGCTCAGAGGGAAGATTGGATGGTTTAGCAGAGGGCAGGCAGCAAGGTATTAAAGAGGGCATTGAGCAAGGTAAACAGCTCCAAAATATTAACATCGCAAGAACATTCAAACTCAAAGGAATAGATATTGAGACCATTGCCGAAGCAACAGGATTGAGTAAAACCGAGATTGAGCAACTCTAGCACTTATAGATAATTTTATCCGATGTGCGATCGCTCTTGTTGGTTGCTTTTGCTTTTATTTTTTGGTATGATTATTTTATAATGGGATAGCTGTGCGCCTGTAGAGGGAACGAACTACACCAGGCACAGAGGAACATTGACTACGGGTTCGATACACAATTAGTTGTTGGGTTCCGCTCGGATGATACCAAACGGCAATACAATAAAGTGAAGGTAATAGAATAGGAGGAGCTTTTACTGACCACTCATCCAAACGATTCAGCGATCGCAGATCTTCACGAAGCTATTGGTAACCTCGTCATCCGCTTTCCGTTGCTGCACTGTGAAGAATGTGCCAGCACACTCAAACAATGGCTCAAACAGCGTGGTATTTCTGGAAAGCTTTGGCGACTCACTACCCGGTATGATCATGAAGACTTTATCCTTAGCGGACGCCTAGAAAAACAGGGTTGCACTGAATCTATTACGGAAAATGGCGTTCATTATGGTGTTGAAGTCTTTGGAAAAATCTTTGATAACCTCTCTAGCCAAGGGCTTTCACCTGAAGATTGGGTAAATGATTTTTCATCCTTATCCAGTGAATTTGAAGTGGAAGTAATTGAGGTATTTTAGAGATTTAAGGAAAGGAGCTAACTCTGACATGACTACCTTATTTAATCTACTGGACAAAATTAAAGCAAAACCTGGGTTATACATAGGAACTGCCTCTATCACCCATCTACGTATGTTTATTCTTGGCTATTGCTTTGCACGCTCAGAAATGGGAATAACCAATACGGAAGCTGAAAGTGACTTCTACAAAAATTTTCAACCGTGGTTACAAAATCGCTTATCCATCCGTACAGTTAACGCTTGGGACAAAATCATTCTGCTGACTTGTATAGATGAGAAAGCCGCCTTTGATTATTTCTTTCAACTTCATGATGAGTTTCTCCAGCGAGATCAAAGCCAAGATAATGACCCAATTTTGAGCGAATCATCCTCACAAAAAGCTGAAAAAGTTGCATGATTGGGCATGATGTGATTTTATTCATTCAATGAATGGTTTCGTTCATTTGAGCGTACGCATTCGCCAAATCAGTTGTGTTAATTCTACAATATGTGATGGCTTACGACATAAGGGAAGATTTATCGCTGCGATCGCACTACCACTTGGGTTACTGTACTATAAGACTATACCTAGGTTCCTCAACCCAGCGAAAGTATCACCGAATCAATAGAGCACTCATCTAGCACAATATATTAAGTAGACCTTGCCATCGATGCCGTTATGCCCCAAACACACATCCGATTTGATTGGGCGATTAAAAAATTACTCAGAAACAAAGCTAATCATGTAGTTTTAGCAGGTTTCCTCAGTGAGTTATTGGGCAAACAAATTAAGATACAATCGATACTCGAAAGTGAAAGCAATCAACAAGCTCAGGATGACAAGCTCAATCGAGTCGATATTCTGGCGGAAAATGACCAGGGTGAATTAATTCTTATTGAAGTACAAAATAGTACAGAGCAAGATTATTTTCATCGCATGCTCTACGGCACTGCGAAATTAATTACGGAATTCTTGGAAAAAGGAGAGCCCTACGGTAAGGTTAAAAAAGTCTATTCAGTGAATGTAGTATACTTTTCTCTGGGACAAGGAGATGATTATATATACCAAGGAAAGTTAGATTTTCGTGGACTGCACTTAGAAGATAGGTTGGGGCTTTCAATAAAACAGCAGCAGTTGTTTAATATCCAAGAGGTCTATGAGATTTTCCCCGAATATTATGTGATTAAAGTGAACAACTTTAACGACGTGGCGAAGAATACCTTAGATGAATGGATATATTTCCTGAAAAGGAGCCAAATCAAAGAGGAATTTACTGCCCTTGGTTTAGCCGAAGCGAAGGAAAATTTACTAGTAGATAGCTTGAGTGAAGAAGAAAGAGCAAACTACCTGAGATTTATGGAAAATCGGCGCTATGAAATCAGTATTATCGAAAGTTCGCGCTCAGAGGGAAGATTGGATGGTTTAGCAGAGGGCAGGCAGCAAGGTATTAAAGAGGGCATTGAGCAAGGTATCAAAGAGGGCATTGAGCAAGGCAAACAGCTCCAAAATATTAACATCGCAAGAACATTCAAACTCAAAGGAATAGATATTGAGACTATTGCCGAAGCAACTGGATTGAGTAGAACAGAGATTGAGGAACTCTAGCACTTATAGATAATTTCATCCAATTTGCGATCGCTCTTGTTGGTTGCTTTTGCTTTTATTTTTTGGTATGATTATTTTATAATGGGATAGGTGTGCGCCTGTAGAGGGAACGAACTACACCAGGCACTGAGGTAAATTGACAACGGGTTCGATACACAATTACATTTTCCTTGTACCTTCATGGGACATCCCTGGGAAACCTGAGGAAATACAAGTGCTCAAAACTAGCAGAAATGCTTCATACCTTCTTACTTGTTACTTGTTACTTGTTACTTGTTACTTGTTACTTATTCAGCAAGCCCTACATAGGAACTGCCTCTATCACCCATCTACGTATGTTTATTCTTGGCTATTGGTTTGCACGCTCAGAAATGGGAATAACCAATACGGAAGCTGAAAAAGTTGCATGATTGGGAATGAGAAGTGATTATATTCATTCAATGAATGGTTTCGTTCTTTAGAGCGATCGCATTCGCCAAATCAGTTGTGTTAATTCTACTACGTGTGGGAGCACCTACGGAGGTGCCGGAGGCAATCGCAAGCTATGTGAAAAAAAAAACCATAGAGGAACACAACAGAGAACTGTGGAACTAATAGAGGTACATCATAAGACATTGTCAAATGGATAGATTAGAGAGTTATCGCGAGAATATTAAAAGGCTATTGAAGCGATATATCAATATTGATTATGCTAATGTTGATGTGGCGAATCAAGAGGTTTTTGATTCAGAAACCGAGCAATATATTATTATCTCTTACGGCTGGGGTAATAACAGGCGGATTCATGGTTGTCTGATTCACATCATTATCAATTGAGGAGAAGGTATGGGTGCAACGGGATGGCACAGAAGATGGTATTGCTAATGAATTAGTGGAGGCCGGAATTCCTAAAGAAGAGATTGTGTTAGGATTTCATGTGCCGGTCGTGAGAAAGTATACGGGTTTTGCTTTTATGGCATAAGCTCTGCAATATCACATTGATTGATATCTGTAATTTTTTCTAGTGTTAAAGAGGTCTGGATAAGCTAATAGCCAAAGGAAGGTGTAGTTGGCGCTCGCACTACAACATGGGAGGCGCTTCGTTATCTTTGAGATTGGTGGTAATTTTCCATGAGAAATGAGGGTGTGCTATGCAAGGAGTGGGAAATTTACCACAAAGGTACAAAGGACACAAAGATCATGATGATCGGTCTTTTGTGAAAGGAATTGTACAGAAGGATGTTGGGAAGAAAGAAGGAGCAATCGCCAACTGCACCTTGGATGTATTCTAGCAGGGAAGGTTCATGGGTAGGTTCGGTGGAAGAAGGATTATCAAACAATTGCGACTTTTTATCTTACTAAAACGACTGAAAGAAAGGAATCAGATGTGACATTCTTAAGAGGTTGATATAGAGGAAGAAGGGCGATGACTAGTGTGGAAGATATCAATAAGCTGTTCAAGGAAGCGAAAGATGTAAACAGCTACCGAGAAGCAATTA